>NZ_JBSFVU010000015.1:0-220325 GCF_053592475.1 Streptomyces sp. NPDC002671 | reverse complement strand
TACCGCAGCCCAATCGACTACGAACACAACCACCGCGCCAACTCCGCCCTGGAGCTGGCCGCTTAGAAGATCTCCACACAACGAGGGGATTGACAAGATCTTCGGGGGCAGTGGTGATATAGGAGGCCGTGACTTCGGCTTCCGCCTTGTGGTCGCTGACGATGCAGTCAGCCCAACCACGTCCGGACAGGACCCAGGCGATTCGCAGGTGGGCCATCCTCGTTCCCCTCCTTCGGCCACGGGTTCCCTGCGCTGATCACTGAGGGCCCCTCGCACACATCAGAATGTTCCAGCAAGCCGAGGGCGGTTGCCGCGCTGAACGTGCCGATCGCGCCGGCGATTGATCTCTTCCGCACCTGCTGCGGCACGCCTGCGTCTCCCACAACTACGAGCGCGGGATGACGCTGTGGGAGGTGCAGAGGGTCCTCGGACGCGGCTGGGCGATCACGGCACTCCGGTACGCCTCCGGACCTGCCACCGGTCCTGCGCAGCCTCAGCCCGTCGGTGCGCCGTCCTCGTGCGGCGGACCGACGGTGGGCATGCCGAGGTCGGCGCGGGGCGGCGCTGTTCCGCAGGCGGCTGCCCGTCGTCGGCGCACGACGAAGAGCCCGGTGACGGCGGCTACGGCCAGCACGGCGAGGGCGGGCACCCAAACGGCTCCGATCGCGGAGGCAGCCCCGACCCCGCCCAACAGGGCCAGGAGCGGCCCCGCGCAGCACACCGCGCACGCGGCCACCGCAGCCGCTCCCGCGCCGAACACGCCCCACGGGCGGGAGGGACGTGGGGACGGGGTGGTGGTCATGCGGGTGCTCCAAAGAGGTCGTCCAGTATCCCGGCGGCCCCCTCTGGTGCGCGGACCGTCAGCTGGAGAGCTTCGGGGGTCAGGTGCAGGGTGAAGTCGAAGAAGGCGCAGCAGCTCTGCTCGGCGGCGGCGAGCGCCGTGATCTGGCCGGCGAGTTCGGCGTCCGGCGGGAAGGACAGTCGCGCTCCGTCGTCGATCTCTTCCCGTCGGTCGGACTTTCCGATGAGCGTGCGCCACTGCTCGGTGCGCTCGTCCAGCTCGGCGCCACCGAGGGTGCAGGCGACCGGGACATCCCGCCACGTCTCTTGCCCCGGCTCGGGCGAGGGGCCTGTTGTGGGGCGGGTCGGGGAGAGCGCCACCGGCACGGGCCCGACGGGGCGCGCACCCGTCGTGGTGCAGCCGCAGTCCGGCCCGCACGCACCCTCGGGTGCCGGGCCCGACAGCGTGGTGTGCACACCGGCCAGGTGAGCGGAGAAGGCGCGCAGCTCCGCGATCCGGCCGTCGGTGTCCCTGATCCGATCAGCGACCAGTGGCAGCATCCGGGCGCGCAGTGAAGCGCACACACCCTCCTCACGGACGTCCAGGAGCTCGCGGATCTCCTCCAGGGCCAGGCCCAGCAGCTTCGCCGAGGAGATGAATGCCAGCCGGTCCACCGCGTCCTCGCCGTACACGCGGTACCCGGACGCGGTCCGCTCGGCCGGCAACAGGCCGGCACTCTCGTAGAAACGCAGTGTCGTCGCCGGGACACCGGAGCGTTCGGCCAGCTGCGAGATGCGGTAGGTCGTCACACCGCCGACGGTAAACCTTCCACCCGACTCGAAGGTCAAGCCGTGACCTCCCCCGCGACGGAACCTGCATGGGAAGAGCGACTCATACGTCGCCCGCGGACGGGGCACTCGCGTCGTCGCTGCCCACCTCGCCGTTCAGGCCGGTGCGATCTCCGCGATCAGGCCCTCGACCAGGGTCCTGATCTCGTCCCGGATCGGCCGGACGGCCTCGACGCCCTGACCCGCCGGGTCGTCGAGCTTCCAGTCGAGGTAGCGCTTGCCGGGGAAGACAGGGCAGGTGTCGCCGCAACCCATGGTGACGACGACGTCCGAGGCCTGGACCGCCTCGGTGGTGAGGATCTTCGGGGTTTCGGCGGAGATGTCGATGCCGACCTCGTCCATCGCCTGCACGACGGCGGTGTTGACCGTGTCGGCGGGAGCCGAGCCGGCCGAGCGGACCTCGACGCGGTCACCGGCGAGATGGGTGAGGAAGGCGGCGGCCATCTGGGAGCGGCCGGCGTTGTGGACGCAGACGAACAGCACCGACGGACGCGGACTGGCGGGAGCGCTCATGAGCAGGGGGCTTTCTCGGGAGAACGGATCGGTCAGGAGGCGGCGCGTTCCGGCTCGCCGTGCGGGACGACGAACTCATCCGCGGCGGGAGCAGGGCGGCCGTAGATCATCACGACGGTCCCGAGTCCGAGTACGGCTCCGAGCACTTGGGCCGCGATGAACGGGGCGACGGAGGCAGGGGCGATGCCGGCGAAGGTGTCGGTGAACGCCCGGCCGATGGTCACCGCCGGGTTCGCGAAGGACGTGGAGGAGGTGAACCAGTACGCGGCACCGATGTAGGAGGCCACGGCGGCCGGCGCGAGCGCGGCGCGGCCGATCCGGCTGAGGCCGAAGATCAGCAGTATCAGCCCGGCCGTCGCGACGACCTCGCCCAGCAGCAGGTGACCGGTGGACCGGTCGTGGCTGGAGAACTTGACCAGCGGCCTGGCGAACATGGCATCGGCCAGGACTGCGCCGCCGATCGCGCCCGTGATCTGGGCGGGTACGTATGCGACGACTTCCCGCAGGGCCGGGCCGTCCGGATCACGGCGGCCGGTGAACCAGGCGGCGAGGGTGACGACCGGGTTGAAGTGCGCGCCGGAGACCGGCCCTAGCAGCAGGATGAGCACGCCCAGGCCGAAGACGGTGGCGAGGGAGTTGGCGAGCAGCTGCACGCCGACGTCCTGCGACAGCTCGGTGGCCTGGATGCCGGAGCCGACCACCACGGCCACCAGCAGCCCGGTCCCGAGCGTCTCGGCGACGACCCGGCGGGCGAGAGAGGCGTTCACGCGTCGGCTCCGGCGGGCTGCGCGGTGGTCAGGAACGCGGCGAGCTTGTCCAGGACACCGGGCAGCACCCAGTAGTAGACCCAGGTCCCGCGCCGCTCGCAGTCGATGAGCCCGGCCTGGCGTAGGAGCTTGAGGTGGTGGGAGATCGTCGGCTGGGACAGGTCGAAGGCCGGGGTCAGCTCGCAGACGCACACCTCGCCGCCCTGGCCGCGCGAGGCGATCATCGACATCAGGCGCAGCCGGACGGGGTCGCCCAGGGCCTTGAAGACCTTGGCCAGGTCGGCGGCCTGGTCCTCGTCCAGCGGTGCGGCGGCCAGGCCCGGGCAGCAGGCGGCATCCTGGCCGATCACCTCAAGCTCTTGTTTTGACATGCCTCTATGTTGACGCTTTTCGATTCAAGCCACAAGGTTGCATCAATAAACGTCAATACAGGCCGATGGTGGAGTCCACCGCTACGACCCAGTCACGCCTGGGGGATCGGTCTGGCAGCAACGCCTCAAATCTGCCTCAGCGCGGGCCACCTCTGCGTCGTACTCGCTCGCGTCGAAGTCGAATTCCAGCAGTGGGCCCTCCCCGTGAGGAACCTGCCAGCCCGACCACTGGACGACATTCCCCATGCGCTGCACGGCCACGGAGAGGAAGCCGCAGCACCCCCCGGTGCACTCCGGCTCGCCCAACTTCACCCGGCGCGGCTCAGACGTCGCCCGCAGCGGGCTGGGGAGCCTGACGGGCAACGCTTCCGCTGCCAGCGGCCCGCGGCCCCCAGGGCCCACCGCCTGCTCCACCACGTCCTCGCCGTTGACCCAGAAGCGCAGCTGGGCAGGGAAACGCGGTCCCGGCGGCAGCACCGTGATCTCCAACCGATCGAACATCAGGCCACCCTATGGCCGCCTGCGAACTCGGCCAGCATGAGCAGGCCCAAGACGATGTCGCTGTAGCTCGCGGTGGTGGAGGCATACGGAGGGGGAGAGCGGGAGTGTGCCGATGGCCACGTCTGTCCCCGAGGAACCGTCCGTCGATCCGGCCGTGATGATCGAAGACGCGGCGTCGTTCAGCGCGGAATCACCCAGCCCGGCCTCCAGGTCCCGGCGGCGTCGTGGCCGGTCGCTGTCGCGGCGAGGTGGGCGCGGAGGGCGGCCAGTGCCGGGTGGGGGTTGTCACGGTGCCAGAGGAGCGAGTGCGGGTAGACGGGCGTCGGGTCGGTCACCGGGATGCGGCGCAGGCCGTGGCCGGCGGGCCAGACGAGGCGGGTCAGCTCGCCCATGAAGGTGGCCAGGGCCGGGGTGTCGGCGACGGTGTCGAGCAGCGCGTCGGAGCCGAAGTTCGGGCCGGTCGCCTCGATGGTGAGGCCGAACTCGGCGACGAGGTCGTCGTAGTACGCGGCCCACTCGGTACCGGGGACGATGCCTGGCATCCAGATCCGGTGCCCGGCGAGCTGAGCGACGGTCACCGACCGGGCGGACGCCAGCGGGTGGGCGGGGCCGGTGAGGAGCTGGAGCGGCTCGTCGAGCACCCGGACGGACTCGATGTCCTCGGGAAGGGGCCGGCCGGGCATGGCGACGGCGCGGAAGGACGCGTCGATGGCACCGGAGCGGATGGCGGTGACGGCCGTCTCGACGTCGAACAGCATCACCACGTCGAGGTCGATCTCGGGGTGCGCGCGGTGGAAGCCGCGCATCAGGCCCGACGGAGCGACGCGTGAGGCGATCACGTCGACGCGTAGCGGACGGCGGCCGGTGCGCACGGACGCGACCGCGCGCTCGGCGGCGCGCAGCAGCTCGCGCGCGTGGGGCAGGAAGGCCTGCCCGTCGATGGTGAGCTCGGAGCCGCGCTGCGTGCGGGTGAACAGCCGCACGCCGAGGTCGCGCTCCAGTGTGGCGATGCGCTTGGAGACGGCCTGCTGGGTGACCGACAGGTCGACGGCGGCTTTCTGGAACTGGCCCGCTTCCACGACGGCGACGAAGGTACGTACGGCTTCGAGATCCATGCCGACCCACCTTAGTGAACAACCGATCGTTGTGAAGAGCAGGCAAGGCAGTTGTTTGACCTGCTGGTCTGCCGCCCGCTTAGCTCTCACCGGTCAACGTCGGTTTGTTCGAGTGGGACATTGAGGGGCGCGCTGAGCATGGTGGGCAGGAGGCCGTTGGGCCGGCAGTTCGGCTGGCTGTGGGCGGCGTACGCGGTGAGCGCGTACGGGTCCGGGCTGGGGTTCGGGGCATTGCCACTGATTGCCGTGCTGGTGTTGCATGCCAGCTCGGCTGAGGTGTCCGCGCTGTCCGCGGTGGGGCCCGCGGTGGGTGCGCTGATCGCGGTGCCGCTCGCGCCGTGGGTGGAGTTCCGGCGCAAGCGCCCGGTCATGATCGCGATGGACCTGACCCGGTTCGCGGCCATGGCGACGATCCCGGTCGCCTACGCCCTCGGCCGGCTCGGTTTCATCCAGCTCCTCGTGATCTCGGCTGTGGTCGCCGCAGCCAAGATCGCGTTCAACGCGGCCAGCGGCGCCTACCTCAAGGCCCTCGTCCGGCCGGACGACCTGCTCGTGGCCAACGCGCGGTTCGAGTCCACGAACTGGAGTTCCATCGCGGTCGGGCCACCGCTGGGCGGGGCGGCGATCGGCCTGTTCGGGCCGGTCACCACCGTGGTGGCCGACGCGCTCAGCTACCTGCTCTCCGCGCTGAGCATCACCGCGATCCGAGGCCGAGAGGAAGCGCCGCAACCAACCGACAAAGGCCCCGTCCGGGTGGGCGCGTTGCTCGACGGCTGGCGACACATCATGGGCGATCCCGGCCTGCGGTCGCTCTACCTCAACAACATGCTCGTCTCCGGTCTGATCATGGCCACCGAGCCGCTGCTGGCCGTGCTCCTCCTGCGCCAGCTCGGGTTCCCGCCCTGGCAGTACGGCCTCGCCTTCGCCGCCCCCTGTCTCGGCGGACTCATCGGCTCCCGGCTGGCCCAGCGTGTCGTGGCCCGCTATGGCCGGCACTGGGTCTTCCGGACCGTCGGCACCCTGCGTGCCGTCTGGCTGATCGGCCTGGCCTTCGTCCGTCCCGGCGTCGTCGGCCTCGTCACCGTGATGGCCATCGAGCTGGCGATCATCGTCAACATGAGCCTGTACACCCCGGTGCTCGCCACCTACCGGCTCGAACGCACGCCCAAGCACCTCGTCGCCCGCACCCTGTCGGCCTGGTCGATCGGCCAGCAGGCGTCCATCGCCGTCCTCACCGCGCTCGGCGGGCTGCTCGCCGACGTCACCAGCCCACGCACCGCTCTCACGGTCGCGGGCTTGCTCATTCTGGTCACCCCGTTCTTGCTTCCCCGACGCGACCAGACGTCGCAGCACGAGCCGGAACTGTCCCGTAGCCACGCATGACGCACCGCGATTCGCCACTGAAGCCCGCAGGCCGCCGCTGATCCGTCAGCGCACGTCCGCATCGACCAGGCACACCACCAGCAAGGAGAACACTCGCGTGAGCACTGCCCCCGCACTCGACCCCGCGCACACCGCTCTTCTCGTCATGGACTACCAGCCCGCGATCCTGGCCGCGCTGCCCGAAGGCGGGGACCGCGAGGCTCTGCTCGGTCGTATGGAAGGGGCCATCGCCGACGTTCGTGCAACGGGCGGCACCATCGCCCACGTACGCGTCGGCTTCACGGAGGCCGACTGGGACGCGATCCCGGCCGTCAACAAGTCCTTCGCCCCGCTGGCCCAACACCGTGTCATGCACCACGAGGACCCGGCCACTGCCATCCACGAGCGCCTGGCTCCCCAGGACGGCGACATCATCGTGCGCAAAACCCGCTACGGTGGCATGTCCACCACCGACCTCGACCAGCAGCTGCGCGAACGCGGCATCACCACTCTGGTCGTCTCCGGCATCAGTACCAGCGGCGCAGTCCTGTCCACCGTCATCGACGCGGCCGACCGCGACTACCAGCTCTACGTCCTGTCCGACGGCGTCGCCGACCCAGACACCGAAGTCCACAACGTCCTGCTCCATCAGGTTCTCCCCTCACGGGCCCACATCGTCGACACCGCCGACCTGCATGCCCTGCTCCGGGCCGACTGACTCGAACCACGCGCCGATTCCACCCACGGCTGCCGCACCCACCTGGTGTGGCGGCCGTCCGCGGCCCAGTGCCGCCCTCGCCGTCCACGGTCTCGGGTGCCCACGGTCTCGGGTGTCCACGATCTCGGTGTCGTCATTCTGCTCGCTGTCGCCGGTCGCAGACGTCGACGACTTCCCGCACACCGACTGCCGGGGTGTGCTGCCCGACAGTCTTGAGGCGACGGGGATCCCGCTGTCACCGGAGCAGAGCGCCGCTAGCGCGCGAAGGCACTGCGGAACCGCACAGTTGCAGGTCGGCGTCTGCCGGGTCGAGCCGCAACGTGGCGACGAATATTTGGGGGCGGAGTGCAGCCGAACAGTGGACCAGGTGTAGGTCTCAGCCCGAGGGAGTCAGCCGCACTCCTGCTGGACAAGATCCGGCAAGGCAACGGCTACGCCCGCGGCAAGAAGCAGAGGTTCCGTAGAAGTGCTTCGGTGATCAAGATGCTGACGCTGGCGCTGTCCGCCGCGTCCACCATCATTCTGGGCCTGCAAAACCTCAACACATGGGCTGGTCTGGCCTTTGCGCTGGTGGCCCTGGGGACGTTGCTAGGGGCCGTTGAACCGTTCTTCAACTGGCGCTCCCGGTGGGTGCTTATGGAGGAAGCGCAGTACCGGTTCCAACGTCTTGCCGATGACCTCGAATACCTGATGGCATCAACGGCTGCCGATGATCTTACCTATGACCAGCTTGGCGAGGTTTTCGAGAGATACCAAACGATTTGGAATGACCTGAGTCGCACGTGGCTAGAGCACCGCCGGGAACCGACGCCGTCGACCAGCGCCTAGCTCGAAGCTGCTGCGGCACTGCATGCGGACGTGGTCAGCAGTGATCTGGCGCCGCTGGCGCTGCACGATCAGACGGTTGGGACGATCCGGCGAAGTCCGCCGCCTGCACCGCCTACCGGGGCAAGGCGCTGGCCGATCGCCGCGTCGGTGATGTCCTGGTCATTCCGCGGGCGCGCAACATAGCGGGACTGCAGGATCTGCATCACCGTCACTCTGGACGCGGCGGGCGCCCGGCCGCTGCCGGGACTGGATGGATCTCTCACGACCGCGGACGTGCGGGCGGTGATGGCGCGCACCATCCCGGTCAATGCGGCCTGGTTTCCAGGGGTACTGGAAGCCCACCGGGTCCCGGAGGGGTAGGCCGAGCATCCGCTGCTCGGCGATCTCGTGATGCTGCGGCACCCCGTGGGCGGCGGTCGAGTGCGGCCCGTCCGGGTTGGAGGTAAGAGCTTCTGCCTGGATGCCGACTTGGGGCGTGCGATAGGTTGCCCGCCATGTCTGGACTCGGACCCGTCGCCTGGCCACCTGCCCCGATAAGGACCGAACGGCTCGTGCTCCGCGAGTCCGAGGCCCGGGACCGTGCGGCGTTCATCGAGCTGTTCGCATCGCCGGAGGTGGGCACCCACATCGGCGGCCCTCGACCGCGTGATGAGCTCGAACGCGCGGTGCCTGAGGTGCCCGGGCGGCGACCTGGCCTTTTCGTGATCGATCTCGACGGAGCGATGATCGGCGTGGTCACGCTCGATCGGCGCGATGCAGAGCGTCCGGGTCACGTCCGTCCGGATGCCGGGGAGGCCGAACTCGGTTACATGTTCCTGCCGGAAGCGTGGGGATGCGGGTACGCCGCCGAGGCGTGCGCAGCGGCACTCGACTGGTTCGCCGACGTACTCCCCAGCGAGCCGGTGGTGCTCTGCACCCAGACCGCCAACGACCGCGCGATGCGCCTCGCGGCGAAGCTGGGGTTCACCGAGGTGGAGCGGTTCGAGGAGTACGGCGCCGAGCAGTGGTTCGGCGTGTGGGCTCGGTCACGCCGTCCGGTTGAGCTAGGGCCCGTCTTCAAACGGATCTTGCCCAGAGCAGGAACGACGCCAGGCTGACCGCCGCTTCGTAGGGGGCGGTGGTCTTGTGGTACCTGGTGGCCGGGACCGAGGCGCGGGACGCGGATGCGTCGAGGCAGCCTGGCACAAGATCCTGACCACTTCTGGTGAACCTGCCCGGCCGGAGGGATCACCTCTTCTGGAACCGTTTGCCGAGTTGGTGCGGGTGGTGCAGGCCGGGCCGCTGCTTGGCAATGCGGAGGAACTGACCGCTTATGAGAGGCGCGGGACAGCAGGGGGAAGCGGGCCCATCCGCTTGGTGGAAGCGGAACCCCAGGACAATGAGGACCCTTGAAGGCGGGCCCTGGTTGGCCCGCCGTCCGGCCGACTCTGTGCTCAGCTCCTGGCGGGAGTTCGGGTCGGTCGCCGCTGGTGTCACCGGCCTGGCCCTGCGGTGCGTTTTCGCGGCGTGAGCAGCCCCGGCCCACGGCCCCCGCAGGGCGCGGTCAGTGGCCGGGGCTACTGTGCTGCCGCATGAAGATCGAATCCCTTCTCGAGGACCTGGACAGCGACGACGCCGCGCGCGTGGAGGCCGCGGCCGAACGGCTGGCGGAGCAGGCCGACGGTGTGGTGCCGACGTTGCTGCGGGGTCTGGCCGGTGTGCAGCGGACCGCTGATCTGGAGCCGGTCATGCGGGTCTTGAGGCGCATCGGGCCGCCGGCCTTCGACGCCCTACTGGCGGCGTGGGGCCGGAAGGAGGTGACGGACTGGCAGGCGGGCCGGCTCCTCGGGGTGTTCGACGAGCGCTCCGCCGACCAGTACGCGGCCCTGGCGGCCGATCCGGACTACGGCAAGTCGGGCAACGGCTTCCAGGGGCTCTTCAGGCTGCGGACGGACTCCGAGGCCGGACTGCGGGCCCTGGTGGATTGCTACGCCCACGGCCGCCTCATCCCCTACAAGGCTTCCGACTACGCCCGCCTGCTGCACGACTCCTTCCAACCGCGGCTGCGCTCCCTGCGCCGCGACCCGGCCGCGTCCCCGAGGACCCGGCGGGGCGCGATGGCGGCGCTGGTGGCGGGCGGCGGCGCCGACGCGCTCGACGACCGCGACCGCGCGGCGATCGAGCGGCTGATACGGGTGAAGATCCCGCACGAGACCCCGAAGCTGCCGTCGTCGACCCTCAGCGGTTGGTGGATGGCCGTGCCCGGGGCGTCGTACGAGGGCGTTTTCGAGGCCCTGGACCTGCACGACCGGCGGCCCGTCACGGTCACCGCCGGCGTCCAGGCGGCGGAGAGCCAGGAGATCCGGGTGCCCGGGCCGGACGGCGCCGGCCGCACGGTGGGGCGAGCCTTCGTCACCCCGGAGCTGGACGGCTGGCGCCTGGTCTTCGGTCCCTTCGACCTGCTCGTCGGCGACCCCTGGGACGGCATGATCGAGACGGTCGAACGGGTCAGTGTCCACTGCGGTCAGGCCCAGTTCTTCTTCCTGGACGACGCCGGCGGCTCCGACGTGTGGATGGTCGCCGAGAACGGCCGGGTGATCCGTCAGTACGCCGCCGAAAGCGACCCCGAATGGGAAGGCGACCCGCTGCCATGGGAGACCCTCGCGGTCGACGACCCGGAATTCGACCCCGAGTACGACGAAGCCCCGTCCAACGCGGGCACCACGGGCGCCCGGTCCGCCTGCGGGTACCTCTCGGTCGACCCCGGCGAGGTCGGCCCGGACACCGAAGTACGCGGCCACGGCTGGCTGGCCCTCACCGCACCAGGCGTCGGCCACGGCGCGTTCCCCGGGACGCTTTGCATCTGAGGCTCAGTGCTGGCGGCCCCGGCACCAGCCCGGCCATCGGTCCCCTCGACGCCCCGTGGAGCCCGCCTGCGGGGCGCCCCGAACCCTGATGCGCGACCTGCGCGCAGTCGCGTCCCACCGGCGATCGGCGCGGGCCTCTTGCACCCCCGGCAGCGTGGTCGCCTCCGTCACAGGCGTCGGCGGAGTCGGCTGGGCTTCTGGGGCGCTGCCTCAGACCCCGCGTCTAAGACGCCGGCGAGGCTGGAAATGCCGGACCCCAGCCCGAAAACGGAAGGCGAGGCTGCAGTCACCGGTCCCCGGCTTCGGAAGTCAGCAGGCTGGATGGACCGAGCCCTCGGCCGAGGTGCCGGCGGGACGGACTTGTACAACCGGCCTTCGACACCGCACTGTTGGCCGGTAGTCGTTCATACGATCAGGAGTCCCGGCTTGTCTTCCCACACTCCCGCTCCCGCGCCCGCCCACGTCGTCGACCCCGTCGGCGGCTGCCCGCACGCCCTGAACGCCGACCTGCGGGCCCGGGGACCCGTTGCGGACATCGTCCTGCCCGGCGGGGTGCCCGCAGCGGTCGTCCTGGGGCACGACGCGCTCAAGGAATTCCTCTCCCACCCCGACGTGGCCAAGGACGCCCGCCACTGCCCGGCCCTGAACGACGGCACGATCCCCGCGGACTGGCCGCTGCGGGTCTTCGCCAACGCCCAGGGCATGCACACCGCCGACGGCGCCGACCACCGCCGGCTGCGCTCCCTCGTCGGCAACGCCTTCACCGTCCGCCAGGTGGAGCGGCTGCGACCGCGCATCGAGGAGCTGACCGCCGGCCTCCTCGACGACCTCGGCCGGGCCGCCGCCGAGGACCCGGACGGCATTGCGGACCTGCGCACCCACTTCGCGCTCCCGCTCCCGATGAGCGTCATCTGCGAGCTGCTCGGCGTGGACCCCGAGCACCGCGGCCGGCTGCACGACCTCACCTACACGGTGGTCATCGCCACCGACACCACCCCGGCGGAGGTGATGGCCGCCGTACGCGAGCTCGTCGCGCTGCTCGGCACGATCGCGACCGCCCGCCGGGCAGCCCCCGGCGACGACCTGACCAGCGCCCTGATAGCCGCCCGCGAGGACGGCGGCGACCGGCTCAGCGAGGCCGAACTCATCGGCACGATGCGCCTGATGCTGGTCGCCGGCCACGAGACCACCCTCAACCTGATCAGCAATGCCGTACGGGCACTGTGCACCCACCGCGACCAGCTGGCGCTGGTCCTGGATGGCAAGGCCACCTGGTCGGACGTGGTGGACGAGACGCTGCGCTGGGACGGCCCGGTCAGCTGGTTCCCCTTCCGCTACCCCACCCGCGACCTGGCCCTCGGCGGCACCGTAATCCCGCAGGGCACCCCGGTCCTCGCCGGCTACACCGCCGCCGGGCGCGACGAGGCCTTCCACGGCCCGGACGCCGACCGCTTCGACGTCACCCGGCCCGGCGCGGCCCGGCACCTCTCCTTCGGCCAGGGCGTGCACTACTGCGTGGGCGCCCCGCTCGCCCGCCTCGAGGCCACGATCGCCCTGGAACGGCTCTTCACCCGCTTCCCGGACCTCGACCTCGCCGTCCCCGAGACCGAACTGCCCCGCCAGCGCAGCTTCATCGGCAACAGCGTCGAAGCGCTCCCGGTGCGCCCGGTCCGGCTCTGAGGCGCGTTTTCCCGCTGACCCCTGCCGGCTCGCGGCGGGCGGGGACAGTTCCCGCTCCAGGTCTGGAAGTTATGGCCGCCGGCGGGGCGGACGAGGGTCCTGACACGGACCCCGCTGCCCGCCGCGGCCCGGATTTGTGCACGTCACCGAGTACGTCTGGGGCGCTGCCAGTGCCTCCACAAGCCGGGCGATCCAGCCGCCGAAGCCTGCCACCGCTACCTGGCCAAGGGCTGGCCGATCGGCGCGGTGGCTGTCGAAGGGGCCTGTAGCCACTTGGTCGGCGACCGCCTCGGCATCACCGGCGCCCGCTGGGGACTTGCCGGTGCTGAAGCCGTCCTCAAGGTGGTTTGAAGCCTCCCCCCGCAGGGCGGCTCCGAAGGGCCAGGGCGTGATCCCGACGCGACGCTGAAACGGGCGCAGGGTTGTTTCCTGTCCTCTCAGGGGTGCCGGTGATAAGCCTTGTTGGCGATGCGCCAGCTGTCGTCGGCGCGGGCCAGCAGGAAGATGTCGGTGAACGTGTCTGCGCCGTGCGAGAGCGTCATCGTCGCGGTCGCGACGGTGCCGTGGACATCGATGGCGTCGATGCGGCGGGAGCGGGTCGGTTCGTCCGGGGCTGGCTGGCCCTGGAAGAGAGCGCAGTACTCGTCCAGGGGCCACGAGACGAATGCGCCGTCCCGGATCCCTTCGATGTGCGCGGTGGGCAGGAACGCGTCGCGAAAGTGGGTGGGGTCGCCGGTGGCGTGCCCGCGGATGTAGGCGCGCAGCGGTTCGAGTACGGCGTCCTCCACGGCGGGGACCGTGGCGGCAACGGCGATATCGGCCTCGGGGGCGGCAGGGGTGTCGGCGAGGCCCGCTGCGCTGCGCAAGGGGATGTCCGACGCGGCGGCCAGCAGGGCCATGTCCTTGGCCAGTGCACCGATGGTGAATTCGGCTGTGGCAGCGGTCGGCTCGCCGAGGAGGAACGGTCGCTTGCGGGCCACGAGCCCGCCGAGCTGGCCGAGTTCGAGGACGTCCAGCACGTGGGTACGGGGCAGGCCGAGGGCGTCGGCTTGCCGCAGTGAGTCACGCAGCGCGAGGACGGCGCCGGCGAGGCTGTTGTTGGCGATCAGTTTGAGCGCGGCGGCGGCGGAGGCGTCGTCCACGCGCCGGACGGTGCCCAGCGTTTCCAGGATCGGTCGGACTCGATCGAATGCGTCTTGGTGAGCGGCGGCGAGAATCTGCAGGGCGCCGGCGGAGGCAGCCGGCACAGAGCCGAGCACGGGCGCGTGGACGTAGGACGGGCCGAGTTGCCGGGCCAGCTTCGACGCTTCGGCGGGCGCGATGGTGCTGGTGTTCAGCACGATCGTCTCCGCTCGCAGCGATTCACGGACGTCGTCGAGGACCTGCAGGCAGGCTGGGCCGTCGAACAGTGCCAGGAGCACGAGGTCGGCCTTCGCCACGGCCTCGTTCGGGTCGCTGGTCATCTTGACGGCGCCTGATGCGCGCCCTGAGCGTGTCCAGCCAACGACGTCCCAGCCCTGGGCGGCCAGTCGAGTCCCGATCGCGCCGCCCATGCGCCCCAGACCGAGGACGGCGATCGTGTGCGGTGTGGTCATGCGCACCAGATTGGTGCACCGCGATGGATGCGACAAGCGCAGATTTCGCAGGCTTGCCCTGCGGAACTCGCATACCGGATAGGCATACTGCCGCCATGGAATTGGCTGTGTGGCCGACCTTCGTGACCGTATGACGGCTCGGGTCGCTGTCGGCGGCGGCAGCCGGGCTCAATCACACGCAGTCGGCCGTCTCCGGGCAGATCCCTGGGCTGGAGCGGCAGCTCGGCGTGCCTCTGATGGAGCGCCATGCGCGCCCGGTGAGGGCCGAGGGGACATCGGCCCTCGGATCGTCAGGACACCGGGGGGCGCCGGGGCGGCTACGGCGGGCCATTTCCGCCCAAGCAGCCACTGCAACCAGGCAAGTTGCCGACTGGACGACAGGACGGTGCTCAACGGCTGGGGGTGTCATGTCCACGCCATCATTCACTACATGGCGAGACTCACCCAAACTCCACCCACTATCAACTGGGAGCTGCTACCATTTACCTATGGCTGTCAGAAATCGCGGTTTAGCGCTGATCGGTCTGACGATCAGCGTCCCTCGTCATCATTCGATACGGCGATCCTGTACGTCGCCCTCCCCGCTCTGGCAGTCGGAACCGGCGCCTCCACGGGTGAGCTGTAGTGAATCGTCGACTCTGTGCCGTCGTCTTCGCCGCCGCGATGCTCCCCGCGGGCTTCGGTGCAGGAAGCATGAACAGTGAGGGTGGCGGCATCGCATGAGTACGCCTGACCGAGGGCAGGTTCGTGGCCCGCCGCATCCTCGCGGTCGCTACCTGGCTGCAGGCCCGTACCGAGGGCTTGGACGGCCTGAAGCTGCCGATGGAGGAGCTGCCCGACAACATGGGGCGCCGCCTCGCCTCCGGCATGGCCGGCACCACCGAGGTGCCGGGCGTGTGGGTGGCCTGGCAACGCCACCGAGCTGACCGCCCAGGTCGGCGCCTCCGCCGCTGCCGGCGCCCTGGCCGCCACCCACATCAACGCCCTGCCGCCACCGCTGACACCAACGCGGCCCTCGCCGCAACACAGGGTGCCACCACCTCCTGACGTCTGGGCCCGCACCCACCTCCCATCCACTCGGCGACCGGTCCTTCGGCGCTGATTCTGCATGCCCTTTTCGAGAGGAATCCATGAGTACGAACCCTGCACAGGTGGCACCCGCTGACGGGAGCGGCGGGGGCGCGCTGGATGCGCGTCAGCTGCGCGCGATCCTGACCACCGTCTCGATCGCGCTGATGGCCGTCATCGCGTCGGTGTCCGGGCTGAACGTCGCTCAGACGCACATGGCCGTCGACTTCGACACCTCGCAGAACACAGTCCTGTGGATCATCAACATCTACACCCTTGCCCTGGCTGCACTGCTGCTGCCGCTCGGCGCGATCGGCGACCGCCTGGGCCGTAAGCCCATGCTGATCGCCGGGCTGGCCCTCTTTGGCGTCGCAAGCGTTGTGTCGGCCCTGGCCCCGAATGCCGAGGTGATGCTCGGCGCGCGCGTGGCCAGCGGTATCGGCGCAGCGACGATCATGCCCATCACCCTGGCCGTCATCACCTCCTCCTTCCCCGAGGAGCAGCGCGGAAAGGCGATCGGCGTCTGGACCGGCGTCGCCGGAGGCGGCGGCATCCTGGGCATGTTCCTCTCTGCCCTTCTCGTGGACGTCGCCGACTGGCGCTGGCTGTTCGCCCTGCCCGTGGCCCTGGTCGTCGTGGCCCTGGCCATGACGCTGAAGTCGGTTCCCAACTCCCACGAGCGCTCCCCCCACGCCTTCGACACCGTCGGCGCACTGCTGTCCATCGTCGCCGTGGCCGCCGTCGTCTTCGTCCTGCAGGAGGGACCGGAGCGAGGCTGGACCGCAGCCAGGACTCTGATCAGCCTCGTCGTCGGCCTCGTCGCCACGGCAGGTTTCGTGTCCTGGGAACTGCGTCGCCGGGACGCCTCGCTGCTGGACGTACGCCTGTTCCGTGAGCGCGGCCTGGCCGGCGGCTCGATCACGCTGGTCGTGGTCTTCGCCGTCCAGGGGGGTATCGCCGTAGTCCTCTTCCCGTTCCTCCAGGCCGTGGCCGGCTGGACGGGACTGCAGGCCGCTGCGGGGCTGATGCCCCTGGCCATCGCCATGATGGTGGCCTCCGGCCTGGCCCCCAAGCTGGCCGCGAAGATCGGCCCCCGAGCGACCATGAGCGCGGGAATCGCGCTGGTCGGCGTCAGCCTGGCGCTCATGGCCCTGTTCGTCTCCGTCGACGGCGGCTACCTGTCGATCCTGCCCGGCATCATCGTCATGGGCCTCGGCCTGGCCCTGTCCATGGTGCCCTCCACCGAGGCCATCACCCGCTCCCTGCCGCGCGAGAAGCAAGGCGTCGCCTCCGCCCTCAACGACGTCACCCGGGAATTCGGCACCGCACTCGGCGTCGCCATGCTCGGCGCAATCCTGACGGCCGGCTACCGCAACGCCATCGACGGCAAGCTGCACGACATCCCCCAGGGGACCGCGGACACCGCACGCGAAGGCATCGCCAACGCCGTCGAGGTCTCGGGCAGCGCAGGCTCACACGCGCATGACCTGCTCCACGCCGCAAAGCAGTCCTACGTCGACGGATGGCAGCAGTCCATGTGGGTAGGCGTCGCCGTCATCGGCGTGCTGTTCGTCTACATCGCCCTCCGCGGCCCGAAGAGTGCCACCCCCGCGGCTGCGTCGGACGAGGCAGAGGACACCGAGACCGTCGCCGCCTGATGACCGCATAAGAACTGGATGAACGGCACTCAGACTGCGCGAGGGCAGACCTGAACTGTGCGGCAGCCGGTCCCGGTTGACGGGGGGCCGGCTGCCGCACAGTCGGGGGCGGGGGTGTTCAGCTCGCTCGGTCAGGTGCTGTCACGGGACTGCTCGTGGTTCATGGACGGCTACCTCATCGGCACCGGTGCGACAGGCTCGGCGGCACGCTTCGTCGTCGCCCGGAACCATGACCAGGACGACTCGATGGGCGAACCCCGTGCGTCACTTCCCAACGACGCCGTTGAGCACCGTCCTGTGGTCCAGTCGGGGCCCCATCATCACGGGCCGGAGCAGCAGTGGACGTATCAAATCCCACTCGGCATCGGTCAGTTCATGGCGACGTTACGACGTGCCGTTTGCGCCCGCTGATCAGCTTGCCGCCGTCGAAACCGCGGCCGTCGGCGCCCACGACGGCATCCGCCGTGACCGACTGCGAGTCGATCACGCCCGCACTCGGCTCCGCATCCCGGCCCGACTGGGTCCGGACCCTCCGGTTGCCGGCCCCGGCCCGGCAGCAGCGACCGGACCACGACCCTGGCGCTTCTCCGGCTTCAACACCCATGAGCTGCACCAGAGGCGGCCTTGTCTCTATGCGCCGACCACCCCGCGATCACCCGAACGGGACTTTCGTTCGATCAACAACCGCCTTGATCGGTACGACAACGGCTGAACGGTGTCGGCTGACGATTGGCGGCCTTCGGTGGTCAGCGGTGGCGGCGGTAGTAGGAGACGGTCACGGCAGCAAGCAGCGGGCCCCAGAGGACCAGGGGCTGGTAGAGGATGCCGACGATGGTGTGCCAGGGCCCGAGCATCGCTGGAGTCTCCTCGACGCGCCACCAGAACACGAGATCGCTCCAGAGGCAGACGAGGGCCAGTGAGCCGAGGGCAGCGGGGATGACGGCGGCGAGCGGGTGAACTCGCCGGCCACCGATGACCGGGATCCACCGCGGCACCACCTCGCCCCAGGGCCGGACCAGGCCGAGCGTCAGCAGGGCGAAGGCCTCGGAAACCACGCTGAGCCCGATCACGTAGACCACACCCCAGCCGGGGATGTGGAAGTCATGGCGGAGCACCTGGTCGCTGTAACCCGCCGGAAGGCGGAGGGCCAGCGCGATCCGCCACAGCCCCGAGGGCACGGTGGTGAGGGCCGCGGCGTGTGCGGCTCGGACCGCCCAGCGGGGCGCCGGAGCAGGGGTGTTCGGGAGATGGGTCATGTGTCCAGACTTGCCGTTGGGCAGCGGCGTCACATCGTCCTGGAGGGTCGGAGACGTCCCCCTGTTGGGCGAGGACACGTCCCCCCACCGGGGGAGGTTCCAGTTCATCGCCGGCGGATGGCTCTAGTCTCCGCCGCAGGCAGATGATCGAGCAGGCGATGGCCGGTTCCAGTGTTCCGACCTCCCACTGAACCGGGCCGGTGAGGCCGAAGCCGTAGCGGCGGGCGAACCCGGGCCAGCGTGTCGTCCCTCTTCCCTTCGGCCGGCGGCGGCAGGTGTTCGCGGACCTGCCCCTCCCTCAGCAGCACCCACTGCGGGGCAGCGCTGTCCAGGCGGCGGCGAGGCGGGCGACCAGTTCGGTCGCGGTGTCCGGAGTGAAGGAGTACGGCAGACGGAGGAAGTCGTCGTGGGCCCCGGTGGTGTCCATGGTGTTGCCCGGGATGACCTCGGCGCCGTGGCGCAGGGCCAGCTGGGCGTAGCCGTGGGCGTCGGTACCCGGGGGGAGCCGGATCCACAGCACGGAGCCGGCCTGCGGGGGCTGCCACTGCCAGTCCGGGAGGTGCTCACCCAGCAGCCGGGTCATGGTGGCGAGCCGCTCCCGGCGCAGGCGTTCGCGCTCGGGTGCGAGGGCGGGAAGCCCGGGAAGCAGGCGCGCGGCCAGGGCCTGGTCGAGCAGCGGGCTGCCGAGATCGTTGAGCGCCTTGAGCCGGGCCAGGCGCTCAACGGTCTCCCGGGGCCCGCGGATCCAGCCGATCCGCAGCCCGCCCCAGACCGCTTTGGTCAGCGAGCCCACCGTCAGCACCGTTCCCCCGGCGGGGTGCGCGGCGATCGGCGGCGGGGCCTGCCCGGGGGCGAGGGCCGCGGCGTGCGCGCTGTCCTCGACAAGGACGACGCCGTGCTGGGCGGCGAGTTCAGCCACCCGGCGGCGGCGTCCGGCGGACATCAGGGTGCCGGTGGGGTTGTGACAGGTCGGCGTGACATACAGCAACGCGGGGCGGTGGACGACGAGTTCGGCTGCGAGACGGTCGATCCGAATGCCGTCGGAGTCGAGTTCGACGCCGATCAGCCGGGCGTCGGCCGCCCGCAGCGCGTCCAGGCAGCCGGGCCAGCCGGGGGACTCCACGATCGCGGTCGAGCCCCGCCCGAGGTATAGCCGGGCGATCAGGGTGACCGCCTGCGTGGCCCCGGTGGTCACCACGACCTGCTCGGGCACGGTCGGCAGGCCGTGCACGTTGTGGTGGCCGGCGATCGCCGCGCGCAGCGCGGGCAGCCCGGCCGGGTGATAGCCCGCGCCGCGGACCAGGTCGGGCAGGTCCTCGCGGGCCACGTCGAGCAGCGCCCCGGCCAGGTCCGGGCCGCTGGTCTCGGCCGCCTGCCCCAGCGAGATGAGGTCCGGCAGCTCCGTCACCAGCCGTTGGATCACCGCGGTGGCCTGGCCACCGCGCACCCGCCCGTCCTCCGGGGTCCGGTGGGAGGCCGCCGCCGTGGACACCCGGGTGCCGCTGCCCCGGCGGGTGTCGAACAGGCCCGCGGCGCGCAGCTCGTCGTAGGCGGCGACCACAGTCGCCCGGCTCACCGAGACCGCGTCGGCCAGCCGCCGCTCGGACGGCAGACGGTCGCCGGCCCGCAGGTCCCCGCAGCGCACGGCGTAGGTCAACGCCTCCGCGAGCCGCCGGTACAGCGGGCCCCCGGCCGAACTCCACTCTCCCAGCAGGTCGATCAGCACGGCGGGCTCGGAGGTCCCCCGATTCCAGTCCACTTCCCCCTCCATTGGCACGGGATCGCATACCGCCGCCGCCCGAGGCTAACGGTATGACAATCACCTCTTCTTTCGACCTTCGGCTGACCGCCGTCTGCGAGCTGTCCGTCCCCGCCGCGCGGGACGGCGCCGGACGGCACGAGTACGACGGCTCCGTCCAGGACCTCTCCCCGGACGGCGTGCGCCGCGGCCTCGCCGCCCTCGGCGGCCCGGCCGGCACCGCGCCGTATACGGACCCGCACGACGAGGCGCACGCGACGGCCGCCGAGCAGGCCCTCCGGGTCCGCCTCGGCGAGCTGGAACTGCACCGCAGCAACCCGATCTGGCACATCGAGAACCTTGAACTGTCCGGCTACGACCGCCCGTACGCGCCCCGACCCGAGCGGGACGCCGCCCGGGCGGCCCATCTGCGGCAGTGGCCGGACGCTGTGGACGCGGCCGTCGAGGCGCTGGACCGGGTGCCCGCGCCGCTGGCCGAGGCCACCCTGCCGCTCGCCCGCGGCCTGGCCGCCCACCTCGACCCCGAGGGCGGCCCGGTGCACACCGCCGCCGCCCGGGCGCACGCACGGCTGGTGGCCCACCTGGAGCGGGCCGGCGCCGACGGCCCGCCGTCCGCCGCGCTCGGCGGCCCCGCGCTCGCCCGGCTGCTCGGCGTGGCCGAGGCCTGCACCGTCGACCTCCCCGCGCTGACCGCCCGGGTGGACGCCGAACGGGACCGGCTGCGCGCGCTGCTCGACGAGTCACTCCGCCGTATCGACCCCGAGGCCGCGCCCGCCGACACCGTACGGGCCCTGCAGGCCGACCACCCCGACGCCGACGGCCTGTTGGCCGAGTTCGCGGAGCTTGTCGACGAGACGGTCGCCTGGACCGCCCGGCTCGACCTGGTGCCCCACCATGACGTGGAGGTCGCTGTCCAGCCCATGCCCGACTCCCAGCGCCGAGCACTGGCAGGCCTGTTCGCGTCCGCTCCGTACGAGGCCGACGCCCCCGCGAGCTTCCGGGTCACCCTCCCGGACGCCGGCTGGTCGGACGCCGAGGGCGAGCAGTGGCTGGCGACCGGCTTCAACCGGACCCTGATGCCCAACATGGCCGTGCACGAGGTGGCCCCCGGGCACGCCAGCCACGGCCGGGCGCTGCGCCGGGCCCCGAGCGAGGTCCGCCGCACGCTCCACTCCGAGGCCTTCATCGAGGGCTGGGCGCACTACTGCGAGGAGTTGGCCCTGGAACAGGGATTCCGCGCGGGCGATCCCCGGATCGCCGTCGCGGTCGCCCAGGACGCGCTGCGCCGGGTGACCCGCTTCGCCTGTGCGATCGGGCTGCATACCGGGGCGATGTCCCTGGCGGACGCGGCGGCCCGGTTCACCGCGGACGTCTCGCTGGCCGGGCCCGCCGCCTGGCACGAGGCGCAGCGCGGACTGTTCGACCCTACCTACGGCCGGTACACCTGGGGCAAGTTCGCCATCCTCGACGCGCGCGAACAGGCCGCGAAGCGCTGGGGCGGCAGCTTCTCGCTCCGCCGCTTCCACACCGCCCTGTTCGACCTCGGCGCGCCCCCGCTGGGCCTGCTGCGGACGGCGCTGGACCGCGGATGACCTCGCTCGCCGCCTTCCTGCTGGCCTCGCTGCTCCTGGTCGCCGTGCCCGGGCCCAACCTGGTCTACATCGTCACGCGCAGCGTCCAGGACGGAAGGCGGGCCGGCCTTGTCTCGGCCCTGGGCGTGGAGACCGGCACGCTGGTCCACGTCCTCGCCGCCGTCGGCGGGGTGGGAACCCTGATCACCGACCACCCGCTCGCCTTCACCGTGCTGCGCCACGCGGGCGCCGGCTACCTCGCCTACCTGGGCGTACGGACATTGCTCAGCCGCCCGCGGCCCGCCGCCGAGTCCGTCCCTCCCGCTCGGCGCCGACTGCTCCGGGTCTACCGGGACGCGGTCTTGGTCAACCTGCTCAACCCCAAGGTGATCCTGTTCTT
Source organism: Streptomyces sp. NPDC002671 (assembly GCF_053592475.1). Taxonomy (NCBI): domain Bacteria; kingdom Bacillati; phylum Actinomycetota; class Actinomycetes; order Kitasatosporales; family Streptomycetaceae; genus Streptomyces; species Streptomyces sp. NPDC002671. The sequence continues at coordinate 198,688 of NZ_JBSFVU010000015.1, read as the reverse complement.
CCTGGCCTTCCTCCCGCAGTTCCTGCCGACCGGCCTGTCCTCCGGGCAGACCAGGGCCCGGATGCTGCTCCTCGGTGTGACCTTCCTGGCCGTCGCGCTCGCCCTGGACCTCGGTTACGCCCTGCTCGGTGCCGCGCTCACCGGTCGGCTGCACGGCACACCGCGCCGCGAACGGCGGCTGTCCCGGCTGGTCGGCGGCGTCTACCTGGGGCTGGCGGCCCTGGTGTCCGCCTGAGCCCGGGTACGCCCGACGAAGGCCCGGACGGCACGGGCCGGGGGCCCTTTCATCGGGGAGCTGCTGTCATGGCCGTCGCCGCGATCAATCGGTGCTGTCTGTGGCGTAGCCGTGGCTGTGGGCCCAGGCGACGGCCTCGGCGCGGGTGGTGACGCCGAGTTTGGCGAACAGGTGGTTGACGTGAGTTTTGACCGTGGCGGGGCCGATGAGCAGGCGGCGGCCGATGGCGGCGTTCGGCAGTCCGGTGGCGAGCAGCCGCAGTACGTCCTCCTCGCGGGGCGTGAGCTGGAGAGCTGAGGGCGGTGTCTGCCGTCGTTCGTCGTCTTGGCCCTGGCGGTCTTGTACCTGTTGGCCGCGCACGGCCGCGGCGAGCAGTCGGCGCTGGACCTCGGGGTCGAGGGTGACCTGGCGGGAGACCGCCGCCTGGATGGCACGGGCGATCTGGTCCTTGCCGGCGTCCTTGGTGAGGTAGCCCAGGGCGCCGGCCTGGAGGGCGTCGATGATCTTGTCCTCGTCGGCCAGTGTGGTCAGCACCACGACGGCGACGCCGGGCAGTTCGGCGGTGATTCGGCGGGTGGCCTCCACTCCGTCGAGGACGGGCATCACCAGGTCCATGAGGACGGCGTCCGGGCGCAGTTCCACCGTGCGGGCGAGGGCTTCCTCGCCATTGGCGGCGCCGGCGACCACATCGATCCCCGGGACCATGTCGAGGAGGGTCATCAGTCCTTCGCGGACGGCTGCCTGGTCGTCCGCGACCACGATCCGTACGGTCATGCCTCCACCTCCGCGGCCACTCGCCAGCCCTCCGGGCAGGGACCGGCGGTCAGCTCCCCGCCGACCAGGAGCAGTCGCTCGCGCATCCCGGCCAGGCCGTAGCCGCCGGACACGCCTTCCACGGTAGGGGGCCCGGCCGTCTCCGGGGCCGTCGAGGCCATGTCCGGTGCCGTGTGGGAGACGATGGTGAGCCGGACCCGGTGCTCGGTGTACTCCAGGGTCATGCTCGCCGGTCGGCCCAGGGCGTGCTTGGCGGCGTTCGCCAGGGCCTCCTGGGCTACGCGCAGGAGCGCCAGGCTGGCCTCCGCTCCCAGGGGGCGGGGCCTGCCGTGCAGTTGGAAGTCCGCGGCGCGGCCTGTGGCTGTGTGGTGGCCGGCGGCCAGCAAGACGAGGGCCTCGGGCAGGGGCGGGGTGTCGGTACGTAGAGCGGCGATGGCGCGGCGGGTCTCGGTGAGGCCGTCTTTCGCGATCAGGCGCGCCCGGGCGGCGCGTTCGGTCGCCTGGGCCACGTCGGCCGGATCGGCGGCGAGCAGGTTCTCGATCACTTCGAGCTGGATGACGAGTGCGCCGAGGGAGTGGGCCAGTACGTCGTGGATCTCCCGGGCGAGGCGGGTGCGCTCGGCCAGTGCTGCGGCGCGCTGGCGCTCCTCCTGCGCTTCCTGGGTTTCCGCGAGCAGGCGGCGGGCTTGGAGGTGCTGGATGCGGATGCTGCGGCGGGCCACCCCGGCCAGGTAGGCGGCCAGCAGGATCGCGCTCCCCACCGTTAGGTCCTGGGTGTGGGTCCCGTGCCGGACAAGGGCCGTACCGGCGGCCAGAGCGAGCATGCCGCAGGTCAGCACCCCTGCGCTGATCAGCATGGGCAGGTCGGCGCCGGCCGCGATCGTCGCCAGGACGACCAGCAGGGAGACCGGCTGGGCGCCGGGCGCCGCGGTCAGTAGCACGCTGCCGGACACCACGACCACGCTCAGCAGCGCGGCCGTGGTGCGCTGCGGCACCAGGTCGAGGGCGAATGCGGCTCGCGCGGCCACCACGGACCACACCAGCCAGGCCACGGCGAGCAGCACGAATGCGGCGAGGTGGGCCGTGCTCCACCGGAACTGCCGCTGCGGCACGAGCGCGGTGACGACGGCGGCCAGCGCGATGGGCCGGAGCAGGACCATCGTCCACAGCTCGGCGCGCGTTCCGGACGGGCGACGGGATGCGTCATCGGTGGTGGCCTGCCGGTCGTGTGCGGCCGGATCGGGCCGGGAGCCAGGCTGCATGTGATCACGCTAAGCGAGCCGGTGCCCGCTCGTCTCCACCGACGGGTGGACAAGGGTGGACGTCACCGGCTCAACCCTCCTCGACCGGCGGGCGGAGGCCCGCGCGGCCTGGCGTAAGCACACTGGTCGAGGTTCGCCGGAGTCGCCCGCAGATCCTGAACCCCACCCCTTTCCACCACGCCCCCGAGGAGTCTCCATGTCCGCCTTCGAACAGGCACTGCTGGTGAACGCGGCCGTCCTGACCACCACCCTCCTGGCCGACCTTGGCCTCAAGCAGGTCACCCGCAAGCGGTTGACCCGGCCGCTGATCATCGCCGCCGTCATCGTCCCGCTCTTCATGCACACCCTGTTCACCAGCGGCATCGGCCTGACCATCGAGATGGTCGGCCTGGCAGCGGGCATCCTGCTCGGCCTGGCCGTCGCCAGCCGCCTGAAGATCATGCGGCGGACATCCGACGGCGCCCTGTCCACCATCGGCGGCTGGGATTACGCCGCCATCTGGATCACCGTCTCCGCGGCACGGACGCTGTTCTCCTACGGCGCCTCGCACTGGTTCACCATGAGCCTGGGTCGCTGGTTCGTCCAGCACGGCGCACTGCCCACCCAGGTCGACGCGATCGTCACCAACGGCCTCGTGCTGATGGCCGTAGCCGCGGTGATCACCCGCACCGTGGCCCTGCGCGGCCGCTCCCGCAACGCACTGACCGCCGAGCCCGCCCCGGTGCGCGATTGAGCTTTCACTCGGCCTCGCACGGAGGTGGCCCTGGAGTCCTAGACGACCCGACACATGCTCATCGGCTAGGCGCGGGGCTCGACCGCCGACCGCGCAGCGCGGCGCGAGGTGGAGTGCCGGGGGCGCCTGGGCCCGGGCAGGGTTGTCGTCCGGCGGGTGTCAGACTGGCGGTCCGGGGCTGGGTGTGTGGCCAGGGGAGGGGAACCGGGTTGGGCTTGGTGATTGAGAGCCGACCGTCGGAGCTGCCGTACATCGAGCGGGTGTGGCGCAGCCGCAGCGACGACGTCAGCCGGATGATGTCGGTTGCGACGTCGCACTGGGAGCTGGTGTTCTGGGAGCACCGCGGTCAGGCGCAGGCGGCTGTGCTGGGTCCGGAGGCGAAGGCGTCCCGTGCCCCGGTCCCCGGGGACGCTGTCTTCTTCGGGATCAGCTTCGCGCTGGGTACGTCGATGCCGCATATCCCGGTCAGCCGGCTGGTGGGCGGCAATGCGGCGATCCCCGACGTGACGCGGCGTTCGCTGTGGCTGAAGGGGTCGGCCTGGCACGTTCCCGACTACGACAACGCCGAGGCGTTCGTGTTGCGGATGGTGCGCGAGGGCATCGTGGACCTGGACCCGGTCGTGCCCGCTGTGCTCGACGGCGCCTGCCCGGATGTCTCCGATCGCACCCTGCAGCGGCGCTTCGTCGCGGCGACCGGCCTGACCCAAGGCGCCATCCGGCAGATCCACCGCGCCCGCCAGGCGGCGGTGTTGGTCCAGGAGGGCGTGCCGGCCCAGGAGGTCGTGCACCGGCTGGGGTACTTCGACCAGCCCCACCTGGCGCGGTCCTTGAGGCGGTATGTGGGGCGGACCGCCACTCAGCTGAGCGCACCGGACGCGGCCGAGCCGCTGTCGCTTCTGTACAAGACCTGACCCTTGGCGCCTGTCTAGCGTTCATGACGTAGCCGACGGGGTCGGCTCGTCCCGGCCGGAGCACCGTCCGGGCCGGGGCGAGGGCACGACTCGGGACTCATCATGGAGGAATCATGCGCAAGGTTGTTTCGGGTCTGTTCGTCTCGCTCGACGGTGTCGCCCAGTCGCCCAACGAGTGGCAGTTCGAGTTCGACGAGGAGATGGGTGCGGCGCTGGCCCACACGCTGGAGACGGCCGATACGATCCTGCTGGGCGGGGTGACGTTCACCGAGTGGGCCGGATACTGGCCGACGGTGACCAGCGGTGAGGACGCCGGTTTCGCGAAGTGGATCAACGAATCGCCCAAGTACGTCGTCTCCTCGACGCTGGACAGCGTTGAGGACTGGTCGAACAGCACGCTGATCAAGGGCGATCTGGTGGCTGCGGTCAACGAGCTCAAGGCGCGCGAGGGCAAGGACATCACCATCGCGGGCAGCCCGACGCTGGTGCGCTCGCTGCTGGAGCTGGACCTGCTGGACGAGCTGGTGCTGCTGATCCACCCGGTGGTGGCCGGCAACGGTCGCAAGAAGCTGTTCGCCGATGACGCCGCGCTGAAGAAGCTGCAGCTGGTGAGCGCCGAGCCGACCAGCAGTGGGGTGATCATCGCGACCTACCACCCGGCGCGCTGAGCCGGCGCGAAGGATCGTCTCTCCTGGTGACTCACGCGGGCCGTGCACCGGCCGGAGACCCGGCCCGGCTTGCTCCACGATTGAGTCACCGGGCACTGAGCCTTCCCACACTGCAACTGCTTGGGCAGAGTGATCTCGTTGCTCAGGTGCCTCCCGAAGTCGTGAACAACTGCTGTCCGCTTCCGGCGGTTCCTCTGCGGCGCGGTCGATTGCCCGCGCCGTACGTTCGCCGAGCCATTCGCTGAGTCTGCGCTCAGAGCCGAGAAACTTGATCGTCGACAGCCCTCACGCGGGCGACGTTCTACCCGAACTGACAGGTGGGAGGCGGGGGTTCGGACATAGGCTGTGCCTTGAATGATCCACGCCTTGGCTGAAAGACGGACACGACTCATGACTGACCCAACGACGACCACCGAGCAAGCGATGCGCCAGAAGATTGACACGTCGGTGCCGCACTCCGCCCGCATCTGGAACTACTGGCTCGGTGGCAAGGACAACTACCCCGTGGACGAGGAGGCCGGCGACGCGTACACCGAGGTCTTCCCTGGCATCGTCACCATCGCCCGCAGCAGCCGTGCCTTCCTGCGCCGCAACATCGCGTACCTGATCTCGGAGGCGGGTATCCGGCAGTTCCTGGACGTCGGCACCGGCCTGCCGACCGCCGAGAACACTCATGAGGTCGCCCAGCGTCTCGCCCCCGAGGCACGGATCGTCTATGTCGACAACGACCCTCTGGTCCTGACCCATGCCCGTGCGCTGCTCTATTCCTCCCCCGAGGGCGCGACCGCATACATCGACGCCAACGTGACGGACCCAGACCGCATCCTCGCGGCAGCCGCCGAGACGCTGGACTTCGGCCGCCCCACCGCGCTCATCCTCAGCAACATCCTGGGACACGTCGCCGACTACGATCAGGCCCGCTCCATCGCCACCCGGCTGATGGACGCCCTGCCGTCGGGCAGTTACCTCTCCATCAACGACGGGTCACGCGGCATCGACCCCATCTTCGAGCAGGCCCAGGACGCCTACAACAACAGCGGCGCCGCCCCGTACATCCTGCGCACCGTCGACGAGATCACCACGTACTTCGACGGCTTGGAACTCATAGAGCCCGGCGTCGTCTCGGTCACGCAGTGGCGTCCAGAACCTGGTTCGCCCACCCCGGACGTCATCGCCGAACACGGCGGACTCGCCCGGAAGCCGTAACTACTGGCTGGTGCCGGGGCTGCAGCGGCCAGGCTGCTGAGGCACCCTGGGGATGCCTGTGCGTGGGCGGGTCATGGCGCGAGCCGAGAGGTCATGGCGGTGAGACCCGTACGCTTTGATGGTTCCGCCGTCCGAGCGGATCCCTTCACAAGGGGTGCGGGTGCCAGCTCTTCCTCCGTCCCAGCACTACGGGCGTGCGCGTGGCTGGGGACACCTACCAGTGGCTTTACGTCTGGGAGGGGTGCGTCCATGCCTACAAGGACTCGATGAAGGATTTCTCCGGCGCGGTGGTGGAGGCGAGTACTGAGGTTGATCCCCGGGGGTGGACACCGGGTTTCACGCGACGAGTGACAACGTACGTGACGTGATCAATTGCTGTTCGTACTCGGCTGGCGCGAGGTAGCCGAGGGCGGAGTGGCGGCAGCGCCAGGCAGGCCTCGGCGAAGGTGGCCGATCCATATTGCGCGCCCCTGTCCGTGTGAGAGACGACGCCGTGGACCTGGCCGCCACGGGCGGCCACGGCCATCTCGATCGCGTCGGTGACCAGTGAGGTGCGCATGTGGTCCGCGATGGACCAGCCGATCACGCGCCGCGAGCAGATGTCGATGACCGTGGCGAGATACGGCCAGGTCGAGCCGACAGCGAAGTACGTTATGTCGCCGCACCACTTGGTGTTGAGCATTAGATCGTCACCGCCTCGAGTGGGTGCCGAACGGACGTCTTACGTCGACTGGAGCCTGTCCGACAGATCTTCGCGGGCTGCTCCCACGCCTGGCACGCGCGTTTGCAGACCCGCGAAGAGTCACCGGACAGGCCCGGACAGTCGCCGGTGTCGGTAGCCCAGACCGGCTCGCTGTCCCCGTCCCCGCTGTAGATGACGAAGTTGCGGTCGCCCTGCACGACGGCACGGTCACCGGGCTCTCCTTGGGCAACATGGACTACCAGGACTTCACCGACGCAACCGACGACGGTGTCTTCCGTGGCTTTTGATGCTGTGTGTGGTGATCACTGCAGTGCTGGCTGCCGCGTTCGCCGTCACCGCGCTCGTCGCCGCGGGGGCGGCTGTCACGGGCAGTGAGACCAGCGTGCAGGCCGGCAACGTCACCAACCGTCCGTAGCCAGGGACGCGCAGGCGCAGGTACGGGCGTGCGACAGAGGGGTCGGGCAGGTGTGATCCTGCCCGACCCCACCGCTCATTACTCTTGGCGCTGACCGTCGCCGCCGGTGATCGTCTCGACGTGCTTCCTGGGCACGCGCAGGTGTCCTTCGCGCTCGTAGAACTGCCGGGCGGCGGCCAGCTTCACCGCCTCGTATTCGGCTGTGGGTTGGATCCCAAGTTGTCCGCGTACTCCAGTACCGACGCATCGAACATGACGGAGGAGAAGCCGAGTTCGACGGCCTGGCGGACGAGGTCGGGGTCGGTGGCGTGGTCGAGGTGGACGCCCACCGGCACCCGGGCGGCGTCGGCGGCGGCGAGCACGGCGGCGCCGATGACGCCGAAGCCGCCGTGGTAGCGGACGGCGTTCTCGCTGAGCTGGAGCACGACCGGCGTCCGGGCGGCCACGGCACCGGCGATGATCGCCTGGGCGTGTTCGAGCCGGATGACGTTGAACGCGCCGACGCCACCTGCGGCGTCGACGGCGTGGGCGACGATCACGCCGGTACCGGTCAGCGGCATGCGGGAACTCCTTCGCGAGGGGTGAGGCGTTCGACGGTCACCTGCTCCAGCAGGCTCCGGTGGACGCCGGGATCGAAGTCACCGGCCTGCGGCGCGGCGACTGCTGCGGCGGACAGTGCCACGGCCTCCACGAGCTGGGCGGGCCACGGCGTGCCACCGACCACGCCCAGCGCCAGCGCGGCGACGGCCGCGTCACCCGCGCCAGTGGGGTTGCCCGCGATCCGGCGCGGGGGGCGGGCGCGCCAACAGCCCTGCGGGGTCACGGCGAGCAGGCCGGCCGGCCCGAGCGAGGCGACCACGGCCCGGGCGCCTGCCGTCAGCAGGGACTGTGCCGCGCGGAGCGGATCGGCCTGCCCGGTGGTGGCGATGAGCTCGTCGGCGTTGGGCTTGATCACCGCCGGCTCCTCGGGCAGCCCGGCGAGCAGAGCGGGCCCTTCCGCGTCCAGCACCGCGGGCACGTCGTGGCTGTGTGCGAGGCGGAGCAGGACGCCGTACGCGTCGGAGGGCAGACCCGGCGGCAGGCTGCCGGACAGGACCAAGGCCGCGGTGCCGTCCAGCAGTTGTTCGAAGCGGTCGAGGAAAGCCGCCCACTCGGCAGCCGAGACCGGCGGCCCGGGCTCCAGGAGGATGGTGGTGTCCCCGGCCTGCTCGTCCACCACCGCGACCGTGCGGCGGGTCTCGCCCATGGTTGCCACCAGGTGGTCGGTGAGACCGGCGGTGGCGAGGTCGCGGCGGACGGCCTCACCGGTCGGGCCGCCGACCAGGCCGGTGACGGCCGTCGGGTGGCCGAGCGCGTGCAGGACGCGGGAGACGTTGACACCCTTGCCCCCGGCGCGGCAGACCGCATCGCGCACACGGATGCTGGCGCGGGGGAGCAGCCGGTCCACCCGGTAGGTGATGTCCAGCGCCGGGTTGAGCGTGACGGTCAGGATCACGAGAACGTCCTCACGGCGGCGGTGTACGCGTGCTGGGGGAGCGGCGGTCGGCGGTCGGCGAGGTCCCGGGCGAGCAGCGCCGCACCGAGGCAGCCGGCCTGGTGGCCGAGTTCGGCGGGGACGACCGGCGGTGCCGGGCGGAAGGTCAGCCGGGCGGCCAGTGCCTCGCGCAGCGGGCCGAGGTACGGCTCCCCGGCTCGGGCGAGCCCGCCGCCGATGACGATCCGTTCCGGGTCGAGGAGCTGGACGGCCGCGCCCAGCCCGTCGGCGAGGGCGTCGACGGCCTCCACCCAGACCGCGGCCGCCACGGCGTCGCCCGCCTGCGCGCGCCGGTGGACGTCCTTGGCGCTCAGTCCGGTCCGGCCGGTGGCACTGCGGTAGCGGCGGGCGACGGCGGAGGCGGAGGCGAGCGTCTCCACACAGCCGCGGCTGCCGCACCGGCACGGCTCGCCGTCCGGACGGACCGTCAGGTGGCCGAGCTCACCGGCCGACTGCGAGACGCCCGTCCAGGCGCGGCCGTCCAGTATCAGGGCGGCGGCGATCCCGGTACCCACCGGGACGAACAGGAAGGAGCGGCTGCCCCGGCCGGCGCCGAGCCTGGCCTCGGCGAGGCCTCCGGCCCGGACGTCGTGGGCGAAGGCCACCGGGAGGTCCAGTTCGTGGGCCAGCCAGTTCCGTACGGGCACATCGCGCCAGCCGAGGTTGGCGGCGAAGACAGCCTTCCCGGCCTCCTCGTCGACGACGCCGGGCACCGCGATGCCGGCCGCGACCGGTGCGTACCGGTCGGCGAGATCGCGGGCGTGAGCGATGACGGCGTCGATGACGGCGTCCGGACCCTGCTCCGCCCCGGTGGGGCGACGTTCGCTGTGCACCAGCGAGCCGTCCGCCGCCATGACCCCGGCCTTGATCTCGGTGCCGCCGACGTCCAGGGCGATCACCGGTCCGTCGGCGACCGCGGCGGGGTGGTCGTCCACGGGGCTCGCGCCCTCGCCCGGCTCACTCATGCCTGGGCCAGGACGATCGAGCGGGTGAGGTTGCGCGGCTGGTCCGGGTCCAGCCCGCGGGCCTCGGCGAGGTGCACCGCGAGCCGTTGGGCGCGGATCAGGTCGGCGAGCGGGTCGAGTGAGGAGACCGAGGCAGCCGCTCCGGTCGCCCGGACCTGGTCCAGCAGCCCGGTCGGCGGCTCCCCGAAGAACCACACCAGGCTCTCCGGGCCGGTGACGCTGATCGGGCCGTGCCGGTACTCCATGGCCGGGTAGGACTCGGTCCACGATCCCGAGGCCTCGCGCAGCTTGAGCGCTGCCTCGTTCGCCAGACCGACCGTCCAGCCGCCGCCGAGGAAGGTGAACTGGTTTGCCTGGAGGGCGCCCTGGGGGAGCGGCTCGGCCAGCGCCGACTGAGCCTGCTCCGGGAGGTCGGCCGGCGCGGGACCGAGATGGGCGCGCAGCAGCACCAAGGCGGTGGTCGCGAAGCGGGTCTGCACGACCGACTTCTCGTCCGCGAACCCAAGGTCGACCACGGTCTCGGCGGCCTCGCGGATCGGCGTGGCGAGGTCGCCGGTGAGCGCGACGGTCGGCACTCCGGTCGACCGGGCGAGGGCGGCGAGCACCTCGGTGGTGGTGCCGGAGCGGGTGATGGCCACGACCCGGTCGTAGCGGCGGGCCGACGGGAACTCGGACGCGGCGAAGGCGTCGGTCTCGCCCAGCCCGGCCGACTCGCGCAGCGCGGCGTAGGCCTGCGCGATGTAGAGCGAGGTCCCGCAGCCCAGCACCGCCACCCGTTCGCCCGGCTCGGGCAGGCCTGACGGACGCAGGCCCATCGCCCGGCGCCAGCAGGCGGACTGGCTGGCGATCTCTTCGGCGACGTGACTCATCGCGACCTCCCTGTGAGATCAAGTGATCTGGAATGGATCAGGTATATCGCAGAAGATCAGATGTGTGCAATTAGTGATCGCGGATCGATCTGTTGTGATCATTCAGGGTCGTTCAGAGATCGTTCACTCGGCCGCTGTCGTCCTGCCCCTCTCGCACCTCGGCGAGGCGGGGGCACCGGGTGAGCGCACGCGCCATGCCCTGAGGCCCGCGGGCGGAGCCGCGCGGGCCTCAGGGCTTCCCCAGGGGCGACCGGCTAGCCGACGGTGAGGCTGAGGTCGTCGCAGGTGGACGTGGCCGATGCGGACGGCAGGTAGCAGAAGACCCTGGCGGAGGTGTTGGTGGCACCGGTGGTGAAGGTGGTTGACACCCGGGTCCAGCCGGTGGCCGAGGTGTGGCTGGTGACCTGCGCGCCTCCGTAGTTCTTCACACCGAAGCTGGTGGTGCTGCCCGAATCGGCGCGGACCCAGCCGGAGTAGGTGTACGTGGTGTTCGGAGACAGCCCGGTGACGGTGTACTCCATGGTCGCGTAGTCACCGGCCCCCGACGTGAGCTGCAGGTCGTGGGCGGGGCTGTGGGCCGCTGTGTCGGTGACGACGGCGGCGTTGTGGACGCTCCAGCCGGCCAGGTCGCCGGATTCGAAGTTCCCGGCGGGAATGAGGTTGGACGCACCGGCCGGGAAGGTGAGCGTCTGGGCGTTGACCGGGTGGGTGTCACCGGAAGTGCCGGTGTTGGACCAGTCGCGCTGGGGCGCGGTGACAACGCCGCCGGCGCCGGAGGTCAGGCTGAGCGCCTGGCCGCTGTAGCGGTTGACCAGCCGGTAGCTGCCGGCCGGCAGGCCCGCGTCGTCGACGGCCTGCAGGAACCACTGCCAGCCGACGCTCGTGCCCGTGCCCAGCTTGAGCGGGGCGCCCCAGGCGCGTCCGGAGTCCGCGGTGTCGTTCACGCCGATGTTCTGGCCCGAGGCGGCGTTGGCGATGGTGAAGAATCCGTCGCCGGTGGCGGTGAACTTCCAGCTCTGCGACGCGGAGGTGCTGCTGTCGGCCGTGGTGGTCAGGGCGGTCCCGGACTGGGACAGGTACAGGCCGTCACCGGCGGCGATCTGGTAGGGGGTGCCGGAACTGACCGGCGGGGTGGGCAGGTTGGTCGTCGCGGTGTCGATCGTGGTGCTGACCCACTCGGTACCCGACGTGGCGGTGCAGCTGTACATGCAGTAGTTGCGGAAGGTCTTGCCGACCAGGTAGTTGGCGGTCTTGCTGGTCCCGTCCAGCAGTGACCGGTACCAGGCGGCGCCACTGGGGTTGGTGACCGTGCCGATGTCCTCCCATTTCTGCGTGGACAGGTCGGAGGTGGCGTAGATGTGCAGCGGGGTGGAGGTGGTCGGGTTCTCGGGCCGGGCCATGCTGATGTACTTGCCGAGGTACGCGTCATAGGCGACGTCCACCCAGGCCAGCGGTGGGGCGCTGGGCAGCTGGCCGGCGCTCAGCTGCTGCGCGGTGGTACCGGTGTTGTTCGGGTTGTAGACGTCGTCCAGGTATCCGGGGCTGGTCCCGTCCGAGGGGACCAGGTCGGCCTCCTTGCCGCCGGTGCCCGGCTCCGTCCAGGTGCCGCCGTACCACTTCTTCCACGACGACGGCGCCATCTTGTCCGAGATCGGGGCCCGCGCGACGTGGCCGAGGTCGACCCGGCCGCCGCCCGACTGGTTCAGGATCTGCGTGTCGTAGTAGAGGTAGAAGTAGCCGGAGGCGTAGTCGACGAACAGCTTCGGGTCGCCGTCGCCGTAGTAGTAGGTCTGGTTCGGGAACTGGGCGCGGCCGTCCTTGGTGGGGTCGTTGCAGGAAGCCAACTGCACCGTGGTGTAGGCATCGACGCAGATGGCGGGGGTCGTCCCGGCCAGTTTGAGCTGTCCGGTGGCGCCGGCGGCCGGCATGGTGAAGGTCTGTGCCGCCGATCCGGGGGTCTTGCAGGGCTGGATCGTGAAGGTGGCGCCGGCAGCGGTGCCGGAGGCGGTCAGGCACAGGTTCGAGGCCGGGTTGACCAGGGTGTCGCCGACGACGGTCCACTTCTGGTTGGCGTTGCCGTTGCAGCCGTACCTGCCGACCGCGGTGCCGGCAGCCGTGCCGCCGCCGGTGACGTCCAGACACTGGCCGGCGCCCACGTGGACGCTGCCGTCGGAGGCCATCGTCCACAGCTGGTCGTTCTCACGCCAGGTGGCGAACGGCGAGGTGATGATGTGGTCCGTGATGGTCCACGTGTTGCCGTGGTCGCTGGACCGCGCGTAGTCGATCGAGTCGTAGTGCAGACCGTCGCGGAACGGCGACGGGGTGAACTCGTTGTGCACGGCCCCGTACCAGGTGCCGGTGTCCGGGTCGACCCACACGCCGATCAGGTCACAGTAGTTCCGCTCGGCATACCCCGAGGTCTGGGAGCCCTTGGGGTCGTAGGTGGAGAGCAGTCCGGTCGGGCTGTTGTTGCAACGGACCGTGGTGTCGGCGTTGTCGGGGGCCGAGGAGATCGCGGCCTTGGTGACGTTGGTGTCGATGTCCGTCCCGGTCCAGAACTGCCAGGAGCGACTGTTGCTGCCGCCGTACAACGAGTGCGAGGACTGGAAGTAGAACTTCCCGTCGCTGTCGATGAAGGGGTAGGCCGGCGTGTCGTCGGCATAGGCATAGCTTCCAGTGGTGCCGGTCGTGATCGTGTACGCCGGTGTCGTCGCGCCGGCGGGTGGCGCGGTCACCGCGCCGATGGCGGTGACCGTCAACGCCAGCGGTACCAGTCTTGCGAGCACGGCCCGTGCCCGCCGCGCAGTTCGAGACAGCATGAGCATCCTCTACGTGGGGTTCGGGGAAGCCTGGTCGGCTGCCGCGGCGACATGCCGCCGCGCAATTCGGCGGAGGGAGAATTCCCACGCCAGACCGTGGATCGGGGACCGATTCACAGCGGTCCACCTGACGCGGAGAAACCTAGGATCGACAGATGCCCCGGGCAACAGGCCGACAGCACATGACTGGCACATGATTTGCCGGGTGCGGGGACTCCGCGACCAACTGCACGGCGCAGCTGACCCGCCGTCAAGACCGCACGGCGGTCCAGGCTGCGCCGCAGCAGGCTCCGGTGTCCTTTCGATCCACTGATCAAGTCGAAAGAGGCGCTCTCGATCTCAAGCGGCCTTTTGATCTGCTGATGATCGAATGATAGAGTTCGATCTGATCAGATCCGTACAGGTCGGCGTCGGACGCCAGGGGAGGGAACCACGTGGCCGTCTCAGCGGGGATCCGGCGCGTGTGGATCACCAACGCCGTACGGGAACTCGGGACGGTCCGGATCGTGGATCTGGCCCGGCGTCTTGGAGTCCCCGCGGTGACCCTCCGCCGTGACATCGCGGCACTCGCCCGCGACGGGCTGCTGCGTCGGTCGCACGGCGCGGTCTCGCTTCCCGAGGAGGCCGGAACGGCCGGCCCCGGCAACCGGGAACGGGTGATCGGGATGCTCGTGCCCACCGTCGGCTCCTACTTCGACGAGGTGATCGCCGGTGCACGCGCTGCGGCCGTGGCTGCGGGCGCGCGGCTGGTTCTGGGCATAGCCCCGTACGAGTCCCGGGACGACAGCGCCCAGGTCGGGCGACTGCTGGAGTCGTCCGCCGAGGGGCTGCTGGTGACCCCCAACTGGGGCCCCGAGGGCCGCGATGAGGGCTTCGGCTGGCTCGACGAGCTGCCGGTGCCCGCCGTGCTCGTCGAACGCCGGGCAGCCCTGGGAGGCCCCGGCTCGGCACTGGACGCCGTGGGCTCCGACCACCGGCACGGCGTCCTGCTCGCCCTGCGGCACCTCGCCTCGCTCGGCCACCGCACCGTGACGCTGTGCGCCCGCAACGACACCTCGACGTCACACCAGGTCCGGGTGGGCTACGCGGAGGCCGTGCGCCTGCTCGGCCTGGCACCGCAGCCGCCCGTCGACCTGGACTCCGCCGGCCCCGGCCCCGGCCCCGATCCTGGCGGCGTCGGGACGCTGGCCGACCGGATCGCCGAAGGCATCACCGCAGGCGTCCGGGCCGCACTCGTCCACAATGACCACGCCGCCATCCAGCTGCCCCCGCTGCTGCGCGCCCGTGGCCTGAAGGTTCCCGACGACCTCGCGTTGATCTCGTACGACGACGTCTACGCCGCCCTCGCCGTCCCCGCGCTGACGGCCGTCTCCCCGCCCAAGCGCGCGGTCGGCACGGCCGCCGTGGAGCTGCTGCTGCGGCGCCTGGACGGCGGTGCGGGCCTCCCCCTGCGCCGGATCGACCTGCTGCCCACGCTCAAGGTCCGGGGTTCCTGCGGAGCCTGAACGGGCCGGCTGCCACGCTCAGTCCCGCACGTCGGCTTCGGTGGCGAGTGCGGCGCCGGCCCGGTGGAGCCAGTGGGTCGCACGGGCACGAGCCGCATCCGGGTCGCCGGCGAGCCGAGTGAGTGTCAGCACGCCTTCCTCGGACGACTCCCCGGCGACGATCCGAGCGGCGACCCCGGCCCGATCGGCGCGTGAGAGGACCTCGCCGACGACCTTGCCGAGCAGACTGGTGGCGTCGAACCGGCCCTCGCCGGTGACGACCAGGTCGGCCCCGGCCAGCGCCTCGTCCAGGCCGAGCAGGTCGGCCACGGCCGCCGCGCCGGGGATCACGGTGGCGCCCCAGGCGGCCATCAGGCCGTGGGCGGCGCCACCGGCCGCGCCCGCTCCGGGCTGCCACGGGTCCCCGCCGAGCAGCTCGGCGAGGCGGGTCAGACCCCCTTCGAGCAGCTCGATGTCGGCGCAGGAGGCCCCCTTCTGGGGGCCGTACACAGCGGCGGCGCCCTCGGGACCCAGCAGCGGGCTTGCGACATCGGTGAGCAACTGCACGCCGCCGGGGGGCGCGGCCCGGAACCGGCCGCGGTCGACCCGGAGGGCACGGGGGAGCGCACCACCGCCCTCGGGCAGGGATACACCGTCGGCGTCGAGCAGGCGCAGGCCGAGGGCTGCCAGCAGGCCGGCTCCGCCGTCGGTGGAGGCGGAGCCGCCGAGGGCGACCACGAGCCGCCGCGCGCCCCCGTCGAGGGCGGCGGCGATGAGCTCGCCGGTGCCCCGCGTGGTGGCGGTGAGCGGGGCGAGCTCGGTCATCAGCGTGATCCCGCTTGCGGTGGCGAGTTCGACCACGGCGGTGCCGTCCGGGAGGAGCGCGTACTCCCCGTCCATGGGACGGCCGTCGGGGCCGGTGCAGCCGCCCACGCGGATCAGGGAGGTTCCGGGGTGGCCGGCCGCGACGGCGGTGAGGGTGCCCTCGCCGCCGTCGGCCATGGGGCGGATCACAAGGTCGTCCGCCGGTCTGACGGAGCGCCAGCCGTCGGCCAGCGCCCGGGCCGCGTCGGCGGCGGTGACGGTGCCCTTGAAGGAGTCGGGCGCGAGGACGACCTTCACCGGGTTTCCACGTGCGCACGGTGACGCTCGATCATGGTCCGCAGCGTCTGCTCGCCGGGGGTCTGCCAGACCTGCTCGTTGAAGATCTCGACCTCGATCCAGCCGGTGTAGCCGGCTGCGGTGACCTGCTCGGTCATGGACCGGAAGTCGATCCGGCCGTCGCCCACGTGGCCCCGGCCGAGCAGGGCGTCGGCGGGCAGCGGCAGTGTCCAGTCGCAGACCTGGTACGAGGCGATCCGCTCTCCCGCGCGGGCGATCTGGCGCTCCAACTCCGGGTCCCACCAGACGTGGTAGCTGTCGACGACCACGCCGACCTGCTCGACCGGGAACTGCTCGGCGAGGTCGAGGGCCTGGCCGAGGGTGGAGACCACCGCGCGGTCGGCACAGAACATCGGGTGCAGCGGCTCGATGGCCAGACGAACACCGAAGTCGCCCGCGTGTGGCGCGAGTTCGGCCAGCAGCTCGGCTACCCGGGCGCGCGCGCCGACCAGGTCCCGGCTGCCCTCGGGAAGCCCGCCGACCACCATCACCAGGGTGTCGGTGCCGAGTTCGGCGGCCTCCTCCAGGGCCCGGAAGTTCTCCGCCAGGGCGGCCCGGCGGTGCTCCGGCTCCTGGGCGGTCAGGGAACCGCCGCGGCACAGGCTGCTCACGGCGAGGCCCGCGTCACGGACCAGCCTGGCGGCCGTCGCGACGCCGGTCTCGGCGACCTTGTCCCGCCACAGGCCGATCGCCGGGATTCCGGCGTCGACACAGCCCTGGACGGCCTCGGGCAGGCTCCAGCCCTTGGTGGTGATCTGGTTCAGCGACAGCCGCATCAGGCTTCCACCCCCGCCACGGCGAGGAACCGGCGCATCCGGTGGACGGCCAGGTCCGGGTCGGGCAGCACGCCGGCCGCGTCGGCGAGCCGGAACAGCTCCACCAGATGCGGCACGGAACGGCCGTTCTGCGCTCCGGCCACCATGGTGAAGTGGTCCTGGTGGCCGGCCAGCCAGGCCAGGAAGACGATGCCGGTCTTGTAGTGGTACGTGGGCGTGGCGAACAGGTGCCGGGCCAGTGGCAGGGTCGGGGCCAGCAGCGCGTCGTAGCGGTCGGGGTCGCCCGCGTCGAGCGCGTGCAGGGCGGCGGCGGCCTTGGCGGCGATCGGGTCGAAGACGCCCAGCAGGGCGTGGCTGTGGCCGAGTTCGTCGCCCCGGATCAGCTGCGGGTAGTTGAAGTCGTCGCCGGTGTAGAGCTTGACGTCCTCGGGCAGGGCACGGCGCAGGGCGATCTCCCGGTCCGCGTCGAGCAGGGACACCTTGATGCCGTCGATCCGGTCGGCGTGCTCCCTGATGAGCGTCAGCACGGTCTCGGTGGCCCGGTCGAGGTCGGGGGAACCCCAGTAGCGTTTCAGCGCCGGGTCGAACATCTCACCGAGCCAGTGCAGGATGACGGGCTGCCGTGACTGGCCGATCAGCCTCCCGTACACGCGCAAGTAGCCGTCCGGGCCGTCCGCGGTGGCGGCGAGCGCCCGGCTGGCCATCAGGATCGGCTGGGCGCCGGCCGCCTCGACCACTTCCAGCTGCTGCTCGTAGGCGGCCAGGATCACCGGCAGGGTCGTGGTGGGACGGGTGAGTTGGTCGGTGCCGACGCCGCAGGCGAGCCTGCCGCCGACGGCGTGGGCCTCGGCGCCGGAGCGGGTGATGAGTTCCCTGGTGGCGGGCCAGTCGAGGCCCATGCCACGCTGGGCGGTGTCCATGGCGTCGGCGACGCCGAGGCCGAGCGACCACAGGTGGCGGCGGAAGGCGAGGGTCGCGTCCCAGTCGACGGCGGCAGGTGCGCCCGGCGCGTTGGGGCCGAGCGGGTCGGCGACGACATGGGCCGCGGCGAAGGCGGTGCGGTGGACCGTCGCGGTACCAGGCACGTCGAGCGGCTCGGGCTCGCGCAGCCGGTGGGCGCCGATGCCGGGAAGTGTGATCTCGGCCATCAGATCTCCAGTTCGGGGACGTCGAGGCGGCGGCCCTCGGCCGCGGAGCGCAGGCCCAGCTCGGCGAGCTGCACGCCCTTGGCGCCCTCCAGCAGGTCCCAGTGGTACTCGGCACCGGTGACCACATGCTTGAGGAACAGCTCCCACTGCACCTTGAAGCCGTTGTCGAACTCCTGGTTGTCCGGAACCTGCTGCCACTGCGAGCGGAAGGACTCGGTGACCGGGAGGTCGGGGTTCCAGACCGGCTTCGGGGTGGCCGCGCGGTGCTGGAAGCGGCAGTTGCGCAGGCCCGCGACCGCGCTGCCCTCGGTGCCGTCCACCTGGAACTCGACCAGCTCGTCGCGGTCCACCCGCACCGCCCAGGAGGAGTTGATCTGGGCGGTGATGCCGCCCGCCAGCTCGAAGACGGCGTATGCGGCGTCGTCGGCGGTGGCCCGGTAGGTGCGGCCCTGCTCGTCGACGCGCTCCGGGATGTGGGTCGCGGTGTGGGCGTACACGGAGCGGATCGGCGCGATGATGCCCTCCAGCACATACTGCCAGTGCGGGAACATGTCGAGGATCATGCCGCCGCCGTCCTCGGCCCGGTAGTTCCAGGACGGGCGCTGCGCGGACTGCCAGTCGCCCTCGAAGACCCAGTAGCCGAACTCGCCGCGCACGGACAGGATCCGGCCGAAGAAGCCGCTGTCGACCAGCCGCTTGAGCTTCAGCAGGCCGGGCAGGAAGAGCTTGTCCTGCACCGCACCGTTGCACACCCCGGCCTCGCGGGACAGGCGGGCCAGGTCCAGGGCGGCCTCGACGGACTCGGCGGTCGGCTTCTCGGTGTAGATGTGCTTGCCGGCGGCGATGGCCTTGCGGATCGCCCCTTCGCGGGCCTGGGTGACCTGCGCGTCGAAGTAGATCTCGGCGAGCGGATGTGCCAGCGCCTCGTCGAGCGAGGTGGTCCAGTGACTGAGGCCGTGGCGGTCGGCGAGCTCCTTGATCTTCTGTTCGCTGCGGCCGACCAGGATCGGCTCGGGCCACAGGACCTCGCCGTTCCCCAGGGCGAGGCCGCCCTGCTCGCGGATGGCCAGGATCGAGCGGACCAGGTGCTGGCGGTAGCCCATCCGACCGGTGACGCCGTTCATGACGACGCCGATCACTTTGCGGGACATAGAGCGGCTCTCCTCATCGATGGGAGCTTCGGCGGTTGACGCCGAGGCATGGTAAGCGCTTTCCGGTGGGGTAAATGGAATCCCGCCGGGCTCTGTGGGACAACCCCGGCGGGTGACCAGGCGGCCTGACGCTTCGTCAGGCCGTGCGATGGATCGCCTCCGGCAGGACCGGGTAGGCGAACGGCAGACCTGCCGTGTAGCAGGCGAGTTCGTCCGCGACGGCGGCCCCCAACCGGTGCAGTTCGTTGCCGAGCGAACCGGCGACGTGCGGGGTGAGCAGCACGTTCGGCAGCTCGTACAGCGGCGAGTCGGAGGGCAGCACCTCGGGGGTGGTGACGTCGAGCACGGCACTGAGGCGCCCGGACACCAGCTCCTCGACCAGGGCGTCCTGCTCGACCAGCGCCCCGCGGGAGGTGTTGACCAGGGTCGCGCCGTCCGGCATCAGCGCCAGCATCCGGCGGCTGATCAGGTGGCGGGTGGCGGGGAGCTCGGGCGCGTGGACACTCACCACGTCGCTGAGCGTGCAGAGTTCGTCCAGCTGCACGGCACGGGCGCCGAGCGCGAGGGCCTCGTGCCGCTCCACGTACGGGTCGTGAAGCAGCAGTTCGAAGTCGTACGGCCGGAGCAGCTCCATCACCCGGCGGCCGATCTGCGAGGCGCCGACGATGCCCACGGTCTTGCGGTAGTTGCCCATGTCCGGGTGGGCGTGCTGCCAGTCCCGCCGGGCGCGCCGCTGCCGGTATTCGGAACTGATCCGCAGCACCTGCTTGTTGGCGAACAGGATGGCGGCGACGGTGTACTCGGCGACCGGGAGGGCGTTGGCCCAGGCGGCCGAGGTGACCTGGATGCCACGCTCCCAGCAGGCGTCGGTGATGTGGTGCTTGACCGAACCGGCGGCGTGCAGGACGGCACGCAGCCGGGGTGCGGCGGCCAGCACGGCCTCGTCGATCGGCGGGCAGCCCCAGCTGCTGACGATGATCTCGGCGTCGGCCAGGGCGGCGCGCGCTTCGGGGGTGCCGAAGTCGTCGATGACCAGCGAGGGATCGAGGTCGGCGAGGCTGGTGAGCCGGCCGAGCGTGCGGGAGTCGATCAGGCTCACGGCGAGCTCGCGGTGCATCGCCAGCACTGCTCGAGGCCGCGTACGTCCGGCTGGCGGCACCTGCGTACCGTCGGTGGACGCGGTCTGCGGGTCGGGCACTGGGGTCTCCGGAGTGTCGGCGAAGTGGGCTGAACGCGCGGTCACTTGATGCTGCCTGCGGTGAGGCCTGCTTTCCAGTGCCGCTGCAGGGAGACGAAGGCGACCACCAGCGGGATGACCGCGAGCAGCGAGCCGGTCACGACGAGCGGGTAGAAGCTGGGCTCGCTCCGGGTCAGGGTGTTCCAGGAGTAGAGCCCGAGGCTGACCGGGAAGAGCTTGGTGTCGGTGAGCATCACCAGCGGCAGGAAGAAGTTGTTCCAGATGGCGGTGAACTGGAACAGGAACACCGTCACGAAGCCGGGCATCACCATCCTCAGGCCGATCGACCAGAAGGTGCGCAGCTCGCCGGCGCCGTCCATCCGGGCGGCCTCCAGGACCTCTGCGGGCACGTAGCCGGCGCAGAACACCCGGGAGAGGTAGACGCCGAACGGGTTCACCAGGCAGGGGATGAGCACGGCCCAGAAGGTGTTGACGATGCCGACCTTGGAGGCGAGCAGGTACATCGGCAGCGCGAGCGCGGTGGTGGGCACCAGGACGCCGAGCAGCACCAGGCCGAAGAGTTTCTCCTTGCCGCGGAAGGCGTAGACCTCGAAGGCGTAGCCCGCGCAGACGCAGATGAACGCGCAGAGCAGGGCGCCGCCCCCGGCGTACAGCAGGGAGTTGAGGTACCAACGGAAATAGATCCCGTCGTCGACGGTGGCCAGGTCGTGCAGGTTCTGCTCGAGATGGAAGTTGGACGCGGTGAGCGCGGTGCCGCCCAGCAGGTCGGGGGTGTTCTTGGCGGCGGCGGTCACCAGCCAGCCGAGCGGCAGCAGGGTGTAGAGCGTGAACAGCAGCAGGGCGCCGTTGACGGCCGCTCTGGACAGGCTCCACGACCGCCGCGCACGCGTGCCGGGCAGGGGAGGGGCCTGGTGTGCGGCGGCTTGCTCGGGGCGGGTGAGCGTGGTCATGCGGTGGCCTCCGCTCGGGGCTCGGACCGGCCACGGGTGGCCCGGGTGACGATGAAGGACAGTGCGGCGGCCACCAGGGCGAGCATCACGGACGAGGCTGCGGCCAGGCCGTAGTTGTTGTGATCGAAGGCCGCGGTGTACGCATACATGTTGGGCGTCCAGGAGCTGACCACGGCGGGCGCGGTGCGATAGAGGACCATCGGCTCGGTGAACAACTGGAGCGAGCCGATGACGGTGAACATGCCGACCATCGTGATCGAGGCCCGGATCAGCGGGACCTTGATGCTGAGGGCGGTGCGCAGGGGGCCGGCGCCGTCCATGACGGCGGCCTCCATGACCTCGCTCGGGATGGCCTGCAGCGCGGCGTAGAAGATCACCATGTTGTAGCCGGTCCACTCCCACACGGCCATGTTGACCACGGCGGGCAGAGGGTGGCCGAGCAGGTCCAGGTGAGTGCCGGCCGAGTTCAGCGTGTCGATCACCGGGCTGATGCCGGGGGTGTAGAGGTACGTCCAGATCAGGGCTGCGATGATGCCCGGCACGGCGTGCGGGAGGAACAGCGCCAGCTGGAAGAAGTGCTTGGCCCGGGCCAGCACGGAATCGAGCAGCAGGGCCGCCAGGAGCGACAGGCCGAGCATGACGGGGATGTAGAACAGGCAGAACTCGACGATGGTCAGGAAGCCGGCCCGGTAGGCCGCGTCGCCGAGTGCCCGGGTGTAGTTGCCGAAGCCCGTGAAAACCGTCTCGGGTGCGCCGAAGCCCAGGCCGGAACGGTGCTCGGTGAACAGGCTCAGATATACCGCGTAGCCGATCGGGACCAGCATCACGGCGGTGAAGAGAAGGAAGAACGGGGCCAGGAGCAGGGCGGGGGTCCCGTTCCCCCCGCGCCGCCTGACGGTGGCGGCGCGGGGGGAGGAGCTGGTGCGAGGACGGGTCACTGGGCGACCTTGAGCCCGCGGTTCTTGATCTCGGCGACCGTGGCCTGCTGGGAGGCGTCGACGCCCGCGCCGATGGTGCCGCCGCCGGCGAGCTTGCCGAAGGTGTCCTTCATGGTGTTGTTGGTGACGCCCATGACCGGGCCCCACTGCCAGTTGGGCCGGATCGCCTTGGACTCGTCGACGAAGACGGAGTAGATGTCCTGGCCGCCGTAGAAGTCGGTCTTGAACGCCGCCTTGGCGGTCGGGACCAGGTTCGGGTCCGCGGGGAAGAGCGAGGAGGTTCCGGAGGCGATGCGGGCCTGGATGCCCTCGGGGGTGGTGGTCGCCCAGGTGGCGAACTCCACGGCCGCCTTGGCCTTCTTGCTGTCCTTGGAGACCGCGAAGGTGCTGCCGCCGAGCATGCCGCTGGCGGGCTGACCGTCCCAGGTCGGGACCGGGGCGACGGCCCACTTGCCGGCGGCGCCCGGGGCCCCGGCCAGGGTGGACTGCAGCACACCGCCGCCCCAGGCGGCGCCCACGTACGCGGCGGTCTCGCCCTTCTGCAGCGAAGCGGTCCACTGCTGGCTGAACGAGGGCTGGACGCGGACCAGGTCGTCGGAGACCAGCTTCTGCCAGTAATCGGAGACACGCTTGGTCTCGGGGGCGTTGATGTCGACCTTCCAGCTGTCACCGAGGCTGGTGAACCAGTGCGCGTTGTTCTGCCAGGCCAGCGCCTCCAGGGTGCTCGGGTCGTCCGGGAAGAAGGTGCCGATGCGGGTCTTCGGCTCGGCCTTCTTGAGCTTCGCGGCGTCGGCGCGGTACGCGTCCCAGGTCTTCGGCGGGGTGGTGATGCCGGCCTTGGCGAACAGGTCCTTGCGGTAGAACAGCGCCTGCGGAGCGGCGTCCAGCGGGAGACCCCAGGTCCTCTTGGCGAGGGTGGTCAGCTCGACGGCCTGCCGCAGGTACTTCGACCGGAGGCTGTCCGGGACGAGCTTGGTGATGTCCTGGACGGCGCCCTGGCTGACGAAGTCGGGCAGCGCCGCGTACTCGACGTTGAACAGGTCCGGGGCGTTGCCGGCCTTGACCGCGTCCGAGATCTTCGCGTAGCCGCCGGCGACGCCGGACGGGATCTCCTCGAAGTTGACCTGGACGTCCTTGTGGGAGGCGTTGAACGCCTTGACGACGTCCTGGGTGCCCTTGGCCCATCCCCAGAAGGTGATCCTGACCGGGCCGGAGGCCGCGCTGCCGTCGCCGGAACTCCCGCTGCCGCAGGCCGCGACGAGGGAGAGGGAAAGCGCACCGACGGTCGCGGCGGCCACGAGGCGCGCTCTGCGCGAACGAGCGGCGGTAGGGGTAGTCGACATGGCTCGGCTCCTGAGGAGGGGGACAGTGTGCCACTCGCCGACCGTCGAATCGTCGACGTCGGCGAGGTGTCGCAATCCTGCGACCACCTTCGATCAGAGTCAATAGTCGACGATCGATCGATCCGATCTGATCTGACTGTGGGTATGCGAGGCGTCGAATCCGGGATTTGGGGGCTCAGTGGCCCAATGGGGGCCGATCTGATCATTTGCTCGAATCTTCTTGACGAATGATCTGCCGGTTTCTAGATTCGATCAGCCCGCCTTGAGCAAGGAGCTCAGCCATGTCCTCGATCGCGCTGCCCCCCGAAGACCGGACCCTCAGTCCGTACACCGGATGGACCAGGGCCCACTGGGAAGCCGTCGCGGACGGCCTGCTGGAGTCCGTGGCGCGCTTCGCCGGCCCCGAGCACGCTCTGATCGTGCTCCCCGGCGAGAGTCCGAGCATCTCGGGACGGCGCTCGGACGCTCTGGAGGGCTACGCGAGGACCTTCCTGCTCGCGGCCTTCCGGGTCGCCGGGGCCGGTGGCGCGGACCCGGGCGGCGTCCTGCGCAGGTACGCCGAAGGGCTGGCGGCGGGAACCCGGACCCCGACCGTGGAGGGCGGCCTCGCCGACGGGGACCTGGTCTCCTGGCCGAGGATCGCCGACCGGCGCCAGGCCCTCGTGGAGGCCGCGTCGGTCGCCCTGGGGCTGCGCCTCACCCGCCCGTGGCTCTGGGACGGGCTCGACGAGCAGACCCGCGAGCAGGTCCGCGCCTGGCTCGCGCCGGGCCTGGAACACTCCCCGGTCGACAACAACTGGTGGCTCTTCCCAGCCATGATCGGCGGCTTCCTCGTCGAGGCCGGGCTCGACCACGACGGCGCCGGGCAGCGCGCCGTCGGCCGCGGGCTGGCGCGGATCGAGCAGTGGTACCTCGGCGGGGGCTGGTACACCGACGGCCGCCCGCGCGCCTTCGACCACTACAACGGCTGGGCCTTCCACCTCTACCCGCTGCTGCACGCCCACCTCAGCGGCGACGAGGGCTTGCTCGGCACCTACGGCCCCCGGCTCGCCGCCCACCTGGAAGGCAACGCCCGCACCTTCGGCGCCGACGGCGCGCCGATGCACCAGGGCCGCTCGCTCACCTACCGCTTCGCGTCCGCAGCGCCGCTGTGGGCGGGCGCCCTCACGGGGTACACCCCGCTCTCGCCCGGCACCACCCGCCGCCTGGCCTCCGGCGTGCTCCGCTACTTCATCGAGGGCGGGGCACTCGACGCCGACGGCCTGCTCTCCCTCGGCTGGTTCGGCCGGTACCCGTCCATGATCCAGAGCTACTCCGGCCCGGCCTCGCCGTACTGGGCGAGCAAGGGCTTCCTGGGCCTGCTGCTGCCCGCCGACCACCCGGCGTGGACGGCGGCCGAGGAGCCGGGCCCGGCCGAGACGGCGGACGCGGTCGTCGCACTCCCACAACCGGGCTGGCTGATCCAGTCCACCGTGGCGGACGGCCTGGTCCGCCTGCACAACCACGGCAGCGACGACCAGCCGGCCGACCAGGTGCTCCCCGACAACCCGCTCTACGCCCGCCTCGCACACTCCACCGCGACCGGGCCGGTCTACGACGGCGTCCCGGACAACCATGTCGGCCTGGTCGTGGACGGCGAGGTCAGCGAGCGCGGCCGGATCCGGCCGCTCGGCGCCGGGGACGGCTGGGCCGCCTCCGCGCACCGCCCGCGCGTCGGCGGCCGAGAGCTGCCCGGCGTCACCGTCACCTCGCTGGTCCTCGCCTCCGGCGCCGACGAGATCCACGCCCATCTGGTCAGCGGCGCCGAGCCCGGTACCGAGGTCCGGCACAGCGGCTGGGCGGCGGCCGGCGCCGCGGCGGAGCAGCAGGCGGACGGCCTGCGCGCCTGGGTGAGAGCCAGCGGCCCGCGGGGCGTGCGGCTGACCTCCGTCCTGGAGGGCGTCGAGGGCTTCGCCTCTGCGGACTGCTCCGGGCTGCCCGGCGGGACCGCCTTCGGAGCGGCGGGCGCGGTACCGGTGCTCACCGGCCGCACCCGCGCGCAGATCGCGTTGTTCGTCAGCGCGGCCAGGCTGGACCGGTCTGCTCCCGGGTCCTTCCACGGGCTCCGCGTACGTGCCGAGGGCAACCGCGTCCAGGTGCGCTGGCCGAACGGCGTCGGGCAAGAGGCCGTCCTCGTGCCCGGCGAGGTCACCGTCACCACCGTCCACTCAGAGGTCTGAACGCCATGCGCCGCGCCTTCTCCACCCTCGGCCTCCCGGGCCGCCCGCTCGCCGACGCCCTCCGGCTGGCCACCACGCACGGCTGGGCCGGCCTGGAGCTGCGCTGCGCGCCCGGCGAGGCGGTGCACCCGGGGACGACCGCCGCCGAACGGTCGGCGGCAGCCAGGGCGTTCGCCGTCACCGGGACCACGGCGCTGACCCTCGCGGGCTACACCGGTGTTGCGGCCCCCGGCGACGACGCCGAGCCGATCGCCGAACTGCGCGGCCAGTTGCACCTGGCCGCCGACATCGGAGCGCGGTACGTCCGGGTCTTTCCGCGCGGCGGCGACGGGCCGGCGGCCGAGGCCGACGACCGCGCGGCGACCCGGCTGTCGGCCGTGGCCGACACAGCACACTCCCTGGGCGTGCGGGTCCTGCTGGAGACGCACGACTCGCACCGCGGCGGGCAGGACGTGGCCCGGGTGCTGGAGCTGGTGGCCCACCCGTCGGTCGGCGCGCTGTGGGACGTGATGCACACCTGCCTCGCGGGCGAGTCGCCCGAGGAGTCCTACGCCGCCCTCGCCCCGCACCTCGGCTACGTCCAGGTCAAGGACATCGCAGGCCCGGACGACCTCGCCCCGCTGCCGCTCGGCGCAGGCGTGATGCCGCTCGCCGCATGCGTGCGGCTGCTGCCCTCCGACTGCTGGGTTTCCTGGGAGTACGAGGCTCCGTGGTTCCCGCAGGCCGCACCGCTCGACGATCTGCTCGGGCCCGGGGCGGCCCTCCTCGCCCGGATGTCCGGCTGAGGGACAGGCGGGACGACGACCGGCCCGGCAGACCGCCGGGCCGGTCGGGTGCCGTCACACGGCCCGGCCGTCGGCGGCGCCGCCGCAGGAACTCCTGACCTTCAGCTCCGGCAGCAACTGGACGTGGTGGACCGGCAGTTCCGGTCCGCTGTCGATGCGGCGCAGCATCAGCTCGACCGCCCCGGCTCCTACCGCGTGCTTGGGCGGGGAGACAGCGGTCAGCGGAGGCGAGGCCAGCGCCGCGAACACATCGTCGTAGGAGATCAGTGCCAGATCGTCCGGTGCGCGCAGCCCCCGGGCGCGCAGCAGCGGCGTCAGCTGGATCGCCTCCTGGTCGTTGTGGATCAGGAAGGCCCGCACGCCCTGGGCGACGGCCTCGGCGATCTGCGCGGCCAGGCCGTCCGTGTCGATCCCGGGGCGGTTGATGTCGATCACCGGCTGCGGCTCCAGCCCGAGCAGCCGCACACCCTCCTCGTAGCCAACCCGTACCTGGCCCGCCGTCCAGGAGTCGAGGCGGGCGGCGAGCGCCACGGACTCGTGCCCGAGCGCGTGCAGGTGCCGGAGGGCCAGCAGGACGCCGTGCCGGTGATCCGAGGCGATCGAATCCAGTTCGGCGGCGGCGCTGTCCGCGGGCGCGCGGCGCTCGACCAGGACGGTCGGCACCGGCAGGTCGCCGATCCACGCCGAGTTCACGGCGGCGGTCCCCGGCGGCCAGTTGGGGGTCATCAGCAGACCGTCGAGTCCGGCATCGAGCAGCTGGTCCACCTGGGCGCGGTCGTCCGCCGACTCATAGGCGGAGATGCCGAGCACCAGCCTGGCCCCGGTCGCGGTGGCCGCGGCGCGGGCTCCGTCGATGATCTCGTCGAAGTACGGGCCGACGGTGGGCACCAGCATGCCGATGACCCGCTCGCGGCTTTCCCGGTCCGGCGGGGAAGCGTCCTGTGGGAGGGAGACGGCGCCGTGCGACCGGCGCAGCAGCCCGGCGTCGGCAAGGGCCGCGACGTCCCGCCGCACGGTGACCGCAGCGGTGCCGATCCGGGCGGCCAGATCCGTGACCCGGACCGTGCCCAGTTCGCGGACGACCTCGAGAATCCGGGCTCGCCGCTCCTCCGCAGTGATCGTCATGTCCCTCTTCTCCCTGCCTGGCACACCGAAGAAGATGACCGTTGTCCAGACCGCCCGGATATCACTTGCTCATGTTCTGATCGAGTACACAGTAGGCGACTGACCCTGGTCACGGAAAGGCGCGGCGGGGAGGGTCAGGAGGTGATGATCTCCAGCTGCGGCGGGTTGGTGGTGTTCAGCCGGGTGTGGAGGACAGCAGCGAGTCCGGCGGCGCCGAGCGGTTCGAAGACGGCGAGGGATGCGGTGCCGTCACCACCGGCCGAGGTCTGGGCGGCGGCGACCGCGCCGGTGACGTCGAGAGCGATCCAGTCGTTGCCGGTGGAGATCGCGCCGGTGCCGAGTGCGGTGGTGCGGCTCGGGACGGTGTTCCAGGTGACACCGGTCTCGGCCCAGCCGTCCGAGGAGAGCCCGAACGCCTGGAGCGTGGTCTGGGTGCCGCCGGAGTCCTGGACGTTGCCGTAGACCCACAGCACCGCCCGGGAGACCTTGCCGGACAGCCCGGAGACGTCGAACTTCAGCAGCGACTGGCGGTTGTAGCCGTTGGCGGCGGCGTTGGTGTTCTTCACCACCATGGTCGTCGCGTTGCCGTAGTTGGTGTCGGCGTAGGAGCCGTCGCGGACGTAGGCGGAGGCGGTGGCCGCGAGCCGCGAAGCGGTGGCCGTCGCGGGCGCGGTGCCGGAGGCGCTGATCGTGGCGGTCTGGCTCGCGCCGTGCTTGCCGCCGGTCTCCGCCACCAGGCTGACCTGTCCGGACGTGGACAGCACGGTGATGCCGGAGGCGGACGTGACGGAGGCGTAGCCGGTGCGGGCGATGGTGATCCGGACGGTGGTGGCGGCCCGGGTGGGGTCGCTGACGGCGACGGTCATGCTGCCGCCCTCCCGCACCAGCACGGAGCAGGGGCCGTCGACGGTGATCGGCCCGGCGCTGCCGGCCGCGAAGAAGTTGGCCATGGTGAGACCGAGCGAGGGGCAGCTGATCGCCTGCACGGTGGCGGTGTTGGCGAGGACCGTGACGTTCGGGCTCGTGGCGCGCGCGGCGGCCTCCGACGCGGTCGCGCCCGGCATCAGCTGGTAGCTGTAGCCCGCGTTGCTCGGGTCGGTGCCGTGGTCGAACCAGATCGAGAGGTAGTTGCGGGTGATCGGGGTGGTCGAGGAGGTGCTGTTGATGTCCGACCACGCGCCGGTGCGGGCCGCGCGCTTGACGTTGACTCTCGCGCCGCCGGGGAAGACCCAGGCACCCATGCCGCCGACGGCCATGTACCGGCTGTCGGTGAAGGTCTCGCTCCAGCCGAGGGTGGCCGGCCGGACGGTGCCGTCGACGGTGAGGACGTGGCCGTTGCCGGCGCCGAGGTTGCGGTTGTCGATGGTGCTGCGGACGCCCACGCCGTCGGTGCAGGTGATGCCGGCGCCCAGGCAGAAGACCGAGTCGTCCAGGAGGAACCAGGATTTCTTGCCGACCAGTGTGGACTGCAGGCCCCGGACGTCCTGGCCGACCGCCGAGTAGGTGCCGTCCGTCGCGCCGCCGGCCCAGGCGGTGCCGGGGTGGGAAGCGCCCCAGGAGCCGCCGGCGGCGTTGGCCAGGGCAAGCGTGGACACGGTGGTGCCCGGCAGCATGTACGGGTCGACGGTCGGCCAGAAGGCGTCCGAGTACTGGCCGTCGCCGTAGGTGTCGCCGTACCAGTAGAGCATCCCGCTGTTCTGGTGCCAGCCCTGCAGGTTCTCGCCGTTGCCGGTCTCGTAGAAGGCAGTGCGCGATGAGCAGATGCTGAGCTGCGCCGCCCAGGTGGCGCGGCGGTGGACCGCCCGGTCCATGCCGAACACCACGCTGTTGACCGGCTCTGCCGTGGCGGCGACCGTGGCGTCGCTCAGGAGGGCCTGCGCGCGGGCGAGTTCGGGGACGTCCATGCCAGGGTCGTTCATCAGAGACTCGTAGTAGTCGCGCTGCAGCCAGCCCTTGACCATCGACTTCCAGCTCGCCGACTGGGCGGCCGAGGCGGCGCCGGAGGTGGCCAGGCGCAGGACGTCGGAGGCGACCCCGTGCCCGCGGGTGTGGTCGTCCTGCTGGATCGCCAGCGGGTCGCCGCGCAGCACGCCGCGGCTGACGGCCCGGCCGCAGACTCCGTCCATGACCAGGCCGTTGTAGACGAACGGCGCGAAGGAACCGGTCACAGCGGTGTAGATGTTCTGCACGTTCGGATCGGTGATGGCCCAGGTGGTGCCGGCGAACAGGGTGAGCAGCTTCCCGATGCCGTTGAGCAGTACGTCGCCGTAGGTGCCGGTGTAGGGGATGTAGGTGTGCTGGACGAAGCTGCCGTCCGTGTAGAGGCCGTCGCCGCTCAGCACGTACGGGAAGACCGGAGACAATGCCTGCT
The DNA here is from genome assembly GCF_053592475.1 of Streptomyces sp. NPDC002671. Lineage (NCBI taxonomy): Bacteria > Bacillati > Actinomycetota > Actinomycetes > Kitasatosporales > Streptomycetaceae > Streptomyces > Streptomyces sp. NPDC002671. The sequence continues at coordinate 168,945 of NZ_JBSFVU010000015.1, read as the reverse complement.
GGGCGGTGGTGATCACGGATGTGTTCTTTCCGACCACCCCCCGCAGCGCGAGGACCCGGCAGAGGTCGACGCGGTTGGCGCCGGTGCTGGTGCCCCCGTAGGTCGCGACGGCGGACGTCGGGACGAAGTGGTCGATCGCCGCGCAGTAGTCGGCTGTCTGCGTCGAGGTCAGCCGGCCGTACATCAGCGCGCTGACGTCCAGCAGCCGCTGCGGTGCGCCGATCTGCCAGTCCCACCAGTTGTTGTACGTGGTCGTGGTGGGCGTGTACGCGTTGGCGTGCATCCAGTCGAGACCGGTGGAGATGGCAGAGGCCAGCGAGGTACTGCCGGTGAGTCCGGTGTTCGGCTGCGCGTACGCCAGCGCCATGGTCCGTAGCCGCGCGTAGCTGCTGGTGATGTTGGCCGAGACGGTGCCGATCGGCAGGTCCGGCCAGAGTGAACCGCTGCCGGGGGCCATCGAGTTCTGGAACGAGCCCGCGTTCGTGCCGAGGGTGGACAGCGCGGTGGAGAACGGTGCGGCCTTCGGGTCGAAGCCGCTGCCGGTGAGCAGCTGCACCCAGGTGCCGCGCATGGAGTCGTAGGTGTCCGCCCAGGCCGCGGTCGGGCGGAGCAGCTGTCCGGCACCGGCCAGCGCGGCGGCGGCCCCGGTGAGCTGGAGCAGTCGCCGACGGCTCATGGAAGCGGTGAAGCGGCTGGTGGGTTGGGCTGCTGCCATTGGGCGTCCTCCTCGACGAACCCGCCCCGATACGAGTGGTCTGGACCGTAATGGCGGTGACTTCCGAGGGGCAATGACTCCTGGGCGTATGACTGACCACATGTTTTACCGGAGCCCGCGAGGACGCGTCACGGAACGCAGGGCCGTGGTTTTCCTGGTGGAACGTGGCCGGCCGGATGCTGAACAGCGGGCCGATTCATGGGAAAGTCATGTGCTCGAACGGGTGTTGACCGGACATCGATCCTGGAAAATCCTGGCGGGAGCGGTGGCCACGGTCGCGCAGGCTGCGACAGGTGATGGATCAGGGAGTAGGCATGGCGGGCTGGGCCCACCGACCGGCGGAGTCCGCCGCCCTGGAGGTCAGAGGGCTGAAGTTCCGCATGCTCGCGGACCGTCTGCGCCGGGAGATCGGCGAGGGCCTCTGGCCGCCGGGCAGTCGGCTGCCGACCGAGCAGGAGCTCGCCAGGGCACACGGGGCCTCGGTGAGCACCGTCCGCCGCGCCGTCGCCGATCTGGTGGCCGAGGAACTTGTGGTACGCCGCCAGGGTTCGGGCACCTACGTGCTCGCTCCGAAGGCGGCCACCAGCCGCTCCGCCCTGATCGGCGTCATCGTTCCCGACACCGCCTTCTACTACCCCCGGGTCCTGAAGGGCATCGAGGAGGAGCTCACGGCGGCGGGTGCGCGGTCCGTGATCGCCTGCTCCGGCTACGACCAGGCCCGGGAGATCAGAGCCCTTGCCGACATGCTCGACGCGGGCGCCGACGGTCTGCTCCTCGTGCCGACCCTGGCCGGGCCGGAGACCCCCGAGGAGTGCCTGACCCGGCTGTCCGGACTGCCGGTGCCGGCCGTCCTGGTGGAGCGGCGGGGGACGAGCCTGGGCGACACCACCGAGAGCGTCTGCACCCACCACGAAGCCGGGGGCTACGACGCCGTGCGCCACCTGGCCCGGCTCGGCCACCGGGTCATCGGCCTGGTGCTGCGGCTGCACAGTCCCACCACCGAACCGGTCGGCCGGGGCTTCCATCAGGCCGTCCGCGAACTCGGCCTCTCCAGCACCGAGTTCCGGGCGGCGCTGGAGGAATGGAGCCCGGCTGCGGCCGACCGCTGCCTGGCCGGGCTGCGTCATGCCGGCGCGACCGCCGCCGTCTGCTTCGGCGACCGGCAGGCGGCCCTCCTGCAGGCCGCCGCCCGCCGCTGCGGGCTGCGCGTCCCGGACGACCTGGCGTTGATCGCCTACGACGACGAGATCGCCGACATCGCCGAGGTCCCGCTGACCGCCGTGGCACCGCCCAAGCACCTGCTGGGCCGTACGGCTGCCGCGCTGCTGCTGAACCGGCTGGAGCACCCGGAGGACTCCCGCCGGCAGGTGCTGCTGCGGCCCGCGATCACCGTCCGGGAGTCCTGCGGAGCCGCCAGGCCCCGGCTCGCCTCGCTCGCGGACTGGCCTCGCACCTGAAACCCCCGGGTCAGGGACCCGGGGGTTCTTTGGCCAGTGGTCGTTGTGCCCGTCGGGGGCGGGCAGGTGCCGGCCGGGGGCAGGTCACCGCCCGGCTGGCTCACGGGGGGAGAGGATACGGCGAGCGCAGGGGCGGTGGGTGGCCCGCTGTACGAGAGACGTAGCGGCCCTCTCCCACTCGGGATACGCGAAAGCGAACCCGGCTGCGCGCAGCCGACCCGGCACCACCCGACGGCTCTTGAGCAGCAGCTCGGTGTCCGAGCGCAGCGCGAACGCCCCCAACTCGGCCATCCAGCGCGTCGCCGGCAGCCCCACCGGGACGCCCCAGGCCGTGCGCAGCGCCCGCATGAAGTCGCGGTGCGGAAGGGGGCCGGGCGAGGCGAGGTTCACCGGCCCATCGAGGTCGTCCCGGGCGATCAGGAACTCCACCGCTCGCACGAAGTCTTCGTCATGGATCCAGGAGATGTACTGCGCGCCGCCGGCTACCGGACCGCCCAGCCCGAGTCGCGCCAGCCGCGACAGTACGTCGAACACACCGCCCCGGTCCGGGCTCATGACCATCGCCGAGCGCAGCGCCACCTTGCGGGTCGCGGGAGTCGGCGCCTCGGCCTGCGCGCGCTCCCAGTTCTGCGCGATCTCGACGCTGTACGCCCAGTAGTCCGGCACCCCGGCCTCCGAGCCTCCGATCACCCCGGTCGCCTCGTCGTGTGCCGCGTCGAAGCGGTGGGCGTAGACCGTGGCCGTACTCATCTGCAGCCAGACGCGCGGTGGCCGCGCGGCGGCGGCGATCGCCTCTCCGACCACCCGCGCCGAATCCACCCGGGAGTCCATCATGGCTTGCAGGTTCGCGGCGGTGTAACGGCAGGAGACGCTGCGCCCGGCCAGGTTGATCACGACATCGCAGCCGTCGATCGCCGCGGCCCAGCGGCCGAGCGTGGCCCCGTCCCATCCGATGTCGTGCGCCCGCACGGGACGCCGGGTCACTACCGTGACCTCGTGGCCGGCTGCCGTCAGCGCACGGTCGAGAATCGTGCCCACCTGTCCGGTTCCCCCGGGCAGCACTACCTTCATCGAACCCCCTCGGCTTCGCTCGGCATCAGCGTAGCCCGTCTTTTTGAACGTGTTCAACTTGGGTGCGCGTTTGAGCACCTTGATCCGGTTGACATGGCCTTCCACGACGCCGGAGTTCCAAGGCTGTGACAGGCCGTAGTTGGTCGCCTTGCGGGTGGATGAGGATCCAGCGGGTGACGGCGCGGGCCGATGGCGGCCGGGGCCCGACCGGCTGGGGCTTGCCGCGGAGGACGGAGCCGTCGGCCTGGTCAGCTGGCCATGCCGCCTCTGTATTCGGTCGCAGTCTCCGCCGGGCGGCTCGGCGAGGGCCGGGCCGACTTCGCTGATGGCATTACAGCCTGAACAGCCTTGCTGCGTTGTCGTGGCACACGGCCCGCAGCCACTCCTGTCCGAGGTCCAGCCGCTCCAGGGCGTGGAGCTGGTGCACGTAGGGGTAGGGGATGTTGGGGAAGTCGGAGCCGAGCAGGATGCGGTCGCCGAGGCCGGCGAGCCGGGGCAGGGCCTGGCTGGGGAAGGGTGTGAATGCCTCGGTGAAGTCGGTGAACGCCATCGTGGTGTCCAGCCGCACTTGCTTGTACTGCTCGGCGAGGGAGAGGAAGTCCTCGTACTCGGGCATCCCCATGTGCGCGACGATCAGCCGCAGTCTTGGGTGCCGTGCCAGCACCTGCGCGATCGGTTCGGGGCCGGTGTGTTTGCCGGGCGCTGGCCCGGAGCCGCAGTGGATCACCACGGGGACCTGGGCCTCGGCCAGAACGCCCCATGCCTGCTGGAGGAGTTCGTCGGCCGGGTCGTATGCCCCGACCTGGACGTGTGCCTTGAAGACGCGCGCGCCCGCTTCGACGGCCTCGCGGACGTAGGTCTCGACGCCCGGCTCGGGGTAGAGGGTGGCGGTGTGCAGGCACTCGGGGGTGCGGCCGGCGAAGTCGGCCGCCCATCCGTTCAGCCACCGGGCCATGCCGGGCTTGTGCGGGTAGAGCATCGCGGTAAAGGCCCGGACGCCGAACTGCCGCAGCACATCGGCTCGTTCCGCCTCTTGCTGCCGGTAGGTGATCGGCCACTCCAGCCCGCCGGTCAGCGGCCCCTGCGCGTCGAAGTAGTCCCAGACCTTGTGCAGGACGCGCTCGGGCATGAAGTGCGTGTGGACGTCGACCAGTCCGGGAAGGCCGAGCCGGTCCCAGAAATGGCGGACCTCACCGGCCTCCTCACTCGAGGCGTCGATGGAGCCGGCCGAGTCGCCGGAGGTCGAGGACTGATCGTTCATGCGGCCCACGATCGATCCTGGTGAGGGGGCGGGTCCACCCCTTTCACCCTGAGCTGGGTGAGGGATTCGTCACCCGGAGCTTGACTGAGGGTCAGGTCCAGGTGGGCATGGCGTGCTCGGCGTCTGGCGTGCTGGTCAGGGCTGTTGGGCTGGTTCCGTTTCGGCCACGAGGGTGAACAAGCCCGGCTCTGTCTCGGTGGGGATGCCGCGGGCAACCAGCCGCTTGAGGCGCGAGCGCATGCCCTCGCGGTGCTTGGGCTCGGTACCGACATCGAGGATCTGACACAGCTGTCCGGCGCGCAGCGGACCGTTGAAAGGCAGCGGCCGGAGCCCCTTCTCGCCGTCGGCGCGGGAGACAACCGCAACGTCGACGCCGAGCAACGCCCCGTCGTCCTTGATATCACCACGGACGAACTCGCAGAGGTCATCAGCAGGCTCCTCGTCTGCGGACGACGGCCGAAGGGCTGCAGCGACCGCTTCAGGGCAGGGGGACGCCACGTGCGGCGACCCACAGCGCGTACCACTCCTCGTGGGTGAGGTCCGGCTCGCGCAGCACCGCGTCCGCGCAGGCGCTGATGCGTCCGGGGTGGGTGGTGCCGACGACGGGGGCGATGCCCGCCGGGTGGCGTTGGAGCCACCACAGGAGGATGGTCTCCGGCGTGGTCTCTTTGCGGCCCGCGAGGTCTGTGACGAGCTGGTTCACCGGCGTGTCCGCGTGGGTGGTGAGGCGGCCCTGGGCGAGCGGGCCCCAGGCCTGAGGTCGGATGCCCTCGGCCGCGCAGAATTCCAGCGTGCCGGGCGCGAAGCCGTTCTGCGTCGCGGCCGGTGTGTTGAAAAGGACGCCCGCCTCCACCCAGTCGCGCCGGGCCAGGCTCATCTCCAGCTGGTCGACGACCAGCGGGACGTCCAGGTGGGACTGGAGGAACGCGATCTGAGGGCCGTTCATGTTGGACACGCCGAACTGCCGGACCAGCCCCTGGGAACGCAGTGAAGCCAGCGCCTCGGCGATCTCCTCGGGGTCTGCGAGGGGGTCCGGCCGGTGCAGGAGGAGGACGTCCAGGGCCTCCGTGCGCAACCGGACGAGACTCTCCTCGACCCGTCGCAGGATGCTCGCTCCCCGCAGGTCGTAGTGTCCGGGCCGGTCGCCGTCGGGCAGCCGGATGCCGCACTTGGTCTGCAGGACGATGCGCTCCCGCAGCCCGGGCGTCCGGGCGAGCACCTCGCCGAAGACGGCCTCCGATTTGCCGTACCGGTAGATGTCGGCGTGGTCGAACGCCGTGATGCCGGCGGCCAGGGCCGCCTCGATGGTGGTCTCGGCGTGCTGGATGTCCTCGGCCGTGTACGGCCGGCTGTCCCAGCCGCCGCCGAGGCCCATGCAGCCGTAGACCAGCTTGTGCGTGCGTATGTCGGTCTGTGCCGCCATGGCGGTCTCCGTGGTGAGTGCGGGTGGTGGTGGGACGGTCAGGTGCGAAGGGTGTCGGCGAGCATCTCGGCGACGGCCAGGACCGGCAGCTGGGTGTTGGCGGCGGGGACGGTCGGCAGGACGGAGGCGTCGGCGATCCGCAGATCCGCCACACCGTGGACCGCGCCCTGCCCGTCGACCACCGCCCGCGGGTCGTCCGCCGGGCCCATGGCGCAGGTCCCCACGGGGTGCCAGTAGGTGCCCACCCGCCGGCGCAGATCGGTGTCGGACAGCGTGTGGGCCGGTGTTCCGTCCGCGGGGGCCGCCAGCGGCCTCAGGGCCGCGGCCAGTTCCTCCACCTTCCGGAGCCCCGACCGGACCACCGCCACGTCGCGGCCGTCCGGGTCCGTCAGGAACGCGGGGTCGATCTCGGGGGGTTCGAGGGGATCGGCCGAGCGGAGCCGAACGTGTCCGCGTGAGACGGGCTTCATCAGGAAGGCGGAGATCCCGGCCTCGTACTGCCCCGGCGGAAGCCTGCCGAACAGCGGCGGGCCGGCCGTGGGCAGCAGGTGCAGGTCCCACGCCCCATCCGGGCAGTACTCGCTGGCGGCCCGGACCAGCATCCGGCTGACGTACAGGTCCCCCTCCGCCTCCTTGGCCGCCAGGGCCGCGTTCAGATCGTCCGCGGGGGACAGGGGGACGAAGACACCGGGCTGGTCGGACAGGTTGGCGCCGACGCCCGGCAGATCGGCCTCGCACCGGACACCGATCTCCTTCAGGTGCGGGGCGGGTCCGATGCCGCTGCGCAGGAGCACCGCGGGGGAGCCGAAGGTGCCGGACGCCAGCACGTACGTGTCGGCCACCAGCGTCGTCCGCTCGCCGTCCAGGACGACGCGTACGCCGCGCACGCGGCCCTCGCGTACGACCAGCCGGTCCACCAGGGCACCGCCCAGGATCGTCAGGTTCGGTCGCGCCCGGGTCGCCGGGTCCAGGTAGGCGAAGGCGGCGTTGAAGCGCAGGCCGCCCGCCGCGTTGAGCAGCGGCCGGCCGTAGCCCGGCCGACCGGGCGTGCCCATGTCCACTTCCCGGTAGCCGAGTTCGCGCGCCGCCACCAGGGAGGCCGAGGCCCAGGCGGACAGTTCGCTGTCCGGGCCGGTGTGCAGGCCCATACGGTCCACGGCCCTGAGCCGGTACGGCTCCAACGCCGCCGCCGACCACCGTTCGCCGCCCGCGCTCGTCCACTCGGCGTGGTCGGCGTGCGAACCCCATGTGTTCCAGGCGCCGTTGATGCACGAGGAGCCGCCGAGGACCCGGGCCCGGATGCGGTAGAACGCGGTGTGCCGCTCCCACACGTCGTCACGCGGCAGAGCACGGGCGCTCAGCAGTTTCTGCGGCCACTCCTGCTGTCGTGGTCCGTAGTCGGGGCCCGCCTCCACGAGGCACACCGACCGGCCGGGGTCCTCACTGAGGCGGGCCGCCAGCACGCATCCGGCCACTCCGCCGCCGAGGACGACGACGTCATGGCCGGACGGGATGGATGATCTTGTCATGGTCGCTCCGTTGAGGTGTCGTCGCATGGGGCACGGCGGGAGGGGGCCGGCTGAGCCGGTAGGGCCGGACGCGGGTGCGCCGAACTCACAGCGGGCGCACGCCGAGTTCGGCGAGGAGCAGGCGCCGCTCGATCCGCGGGGCCGTGACCGGATCCGCGGCTGCCTTCCAGCGCCGTACGGCCGTGCGCAGTGTGCCGGTGTCCGCGTGGCGCAGCGCGGCCACGAAGCGGTCCAGTCCCCGGCCGCCGCGCGCCTCCTCGGGAGTCGGCACGGGACCGGCTGCCGGAGCTGCCGCTGCGACCGGCTCGCCCGTCAGTGCGGGGGCAAACTCCGGTGAGAACAGGGAGGACAGCTCCGCGCGGCGCTCCGGGCCGGCCAGAGAGCGCAGCGACTTCACGGTCACAGACTCCTCCTCGTGTCCGCGCGGTGAGCCCCAGGAGGCGATGTCCGCGGCGGGCAGCGTGCTGACGGAGGCCAGCAGGGCCAGCGCCGACACGGCGCGGTGGCCGCGCAGCACCTGCCCGGCCCGGGCGCACCAGCGCGCCAGCCGCTGCCGCGCGGCGATGTCCGGTGTACCGCCCGCGGGCAGCGCAGCGAGCAGAATCCGCCAGCAGTCCAGGTGGACGTCCAGGAGATCCTCGGCAAACGTGAAAGCGGACGTGAACGCGGACGGGCGCCTGGTGTCGCCCTGCCCCTGGGCGGCCAGCGCGGGAAGGATCTCGGCGTACAGCAGCCGTACGATCCGGTGCGGGGCGCGCTGGACCCGCCAGCAGTCGTCATGGAGGTGGTCCGCCAGCAGCTCCTCCACCGCGACCGGCTCCGCCGCCAGACCGGTGCGCACACCCCCGCCCTCTGCCTCGAAGTGGTACAGCTCGTCGAGGTGTTCCCCGGGCCGCAGCGGGGCGGAAACCCGCTCCACCTCCGCCAGTACCGCGTCGCTGCGCGCCAGCAGCGCCGCACGGCGCTCGGGCGTCAGGGCCGCCGCGTACGGCTTGAGGCGGTCCAGTTCCCGCGAGAACGCCTGGAGCAGGAACGGCGTGGTGAGCCGGTGGCTCATCGGCAGTCCCAGATAGGGGAAGACCGCGCAGGTGCGGCAGGCGGGGCGCTGCCCCACCTCCTCCTCGCGCACCCGGATCAGCTCCGGGTCCCGCACCAGTTCCCGGTACGGCCGTTCCCAGGCGAGCGAGGCGTCCCACTCGTGGTAGCAGGGCAGCATGACCCGGCCGTCCGGACCGATGGTGAGGATCCGGGAGTTGGCCCCGCACGCGGTCACGGTCGCCGGATCGAGTGTGCGCAGATGATGCAGGAAGGCCAGGTTCACCACGGTGTGCGGGGCGTACCGCTGCTCCGCGACCCGGCGCAGCAGCAGCGACGACGGAACCGCGCAAGGTGCCTCGGTGACTGCGGCCGTACCGCCGCGCCCGTTGACCGCGGCCAGCTTGAGCATGCGGACCGAGCCGGCCGGGCGTACCTCGCTCTGCGCGGCGAAGTAGCTGAACATGGGCGCCAGATAGATGTCCACCTCGTGCCGCTGCGCATAGGCGACCACGTCCTGGAGCTCCGCGACGTTCTGGTCGGTCACCACGCAGATCAGTTTGAGGTTGTCCGCCCCGTCGGCCCTCAGTTTCTCCACCAGGGTGAGGGTGCGGTCGAGCGTGTCGGTGCCCCGGATGCGGTGGTAGCGCTCGGCACTGAGTGTGTCCAGCGAGATGTTCAGCGTGTCGACGAGCGGCACGATCTCCGCCGCCTGCGGGGCGAAGCGGATCGCGTTGGTGGTGAGTTCCACGGTCATGCCCAGCTCATGGGCGTGGCGTACCGCCGTGGTCAGTTCGCGGTGCAGGGATGGTTCGCCACCGGTGATGTCGAGGTAGGTGACGCCGAGTTCCGCGAGTTCGTCCAGGCAGCGGCGCAGCCCGTCGGCCGTCAGCTCCTGGTGTCCGTCGAAGACGGGATCCTGCCAGACGTTGCAGTAGCCGCAGCGGGAGTTGCAGCGGAAGGTGAGGTACAGCCGGGCATGCCGGAAACGTGTGGGCGCCATGGCCAAGAGGGGCTCCTCGTGCAGGTGCGGATTCAGACGACGTAGGTCCCGGCGAACGCCGGCGCCAGCAGGCGCGCTCCCTCACGCACGCCCCGGACGGGGATCCTCTCGGTGGTGGGCAGAGTCGCCAGCAGCTCGCTGGTGAGACAGGCGTTCACCGGGCGGGAGGCGTAGCGCGTACGGGCCCGGGGCACCGGTGTCACCAGGCCCGCGGGCGCTCCCAGTACCCCGGCGATGACGGTGGCCCACTCGGCGCGTGTGACGCGGTCGGGGCCGCCCAGGTGCAGTACCGGGGGCAGCGGGTGCCCTGCGTACAGGAGGGCCGCTGTCACCTCCGCCACGTCGTCCAGGAGCACCGGCGTCGTCCAGTGGTCGTCAGGGGCCTCGATCCGCTCTCCCCGTTGCAGCCGGTGGGCGCAGGCGGCGAAGAAGTTCAGCCACTTGCCCGCGTCGGCCGGCTCGTGGCCGTACACCAGACTGACGCGCAGGGCCACGGCCCGGGGGGCCTTGGCGAGCAGCGCCTCCTCGGCCTTCAGCTTGGCCCGACCGTAGGCGTTCGCCGGGGACACGGGTGTGCTCTCGGTGTTGTGGGCCGTCTCACCGCCGAAGACGTTGTCGGTGGAGATCATGACGATCCGGGTGTCCGGTGCCAGGCCGGCGAAGGTGTCCGCCACGGCGACGTGCGCGGTCCTTGCCTCGTCCGGGTGGTCCTCGCACCAGGTGACGTCGGACGGGCCGTGCACCAGGACGATCCGCCCGGGACGCAGGCGGTCGAGCAGTCCCCGGCAGGCCTGGGCATCGGTGGCGTCCAGGGCACCCCAGCGGGCTCCGTACCTCTCGGTCGGCAGGACGGGCGGACGGCGCGAGACGAGTGTCACGGCCTCACCCGCCGATGCCAGACGCCGGGCGATCCCGGTGCCGACCAGGCCGCTGCCCACCACGAGGGTGCTGTCACCGGTCATGGCGCCCCCTGGGAGGAGGACACCAACGTCCGGTCCGCCAGCAGCCGGCCGGCACCGATCAGCCCGTGGTCGTCGTCGGCGATCCCGAGCGACACCATCCGGTCGATCTGCCCGGGATCGAGGCCGAAACAGCCCAGCCGCACCAACTCGGCCACCAGCAGGCGCCGGTACGGTTCGCCGACCGCCAGGGCGAAGCCGCCCATCAGGATGTAGCGGCACACCCCGATCGACGTGAAAACTCCCATGATCGCCTGGGCGAGCGGAGTGAGGGTGCCGCGCAGCACCTTTGTGGCGAAGGGATCGCCCGCGCGTACCGCCTCGGCGACGGCCCGGTTGTCGATGTGCTCCGCGCGGCCGTGGCACAGTGCGGCGAGCCGGGAGCCGCGGAAGGACATCCCGTCGGCGCGAGCGGCCCGGCGTGCCGCGGCCAGCACGCCCCGCCCGGAGGCGATGGCGCCCAGGTGGCCTCGCCCCCCGCAGTCGCACAGCGGCGCGTCGGGGGAGAGGTCGCACACCCAGTGCCCCAGCTCGCCGCCGTGGCCGTCGGCGTCGACGAGGACCTCGCCGCCGCGGAACACCTTGTTGCCGATGCCGGAGCTGACGGTCAGCAGGCAGAAGTCCCCGGGTTCGGTGGCGGCGTACCGCCAGGCCGCCGCCGTCAGGTCGTTCACCACCACGGCCGGTGCGCCGGTCCGCTCCGTCAGCAGCTCCCCGAGCGGCAACGGGTCTCCGCGCCGCCCCCAGACGGTGGGGGCGGCGAGCACCAGCCCGGCGGCCGTGATGGGTCCCGCGAAGGCCACGCCCAGCGCCCGCGGCGGACGTCCGCCGGTGTGCGCGGCGACCTCGCGCACGATCTGCGAGACCACGCGCCGCTGGAGCACCGGCACCGGTGCGCCGGGATCGCGGTGCATGCCGTCGACCGGCACCCGGCGCACCCGGGAGACGGCGCCCGTCGTGGGGTCGTAGGTGCCCACCCGCAGCGTGGTGCCGCCGACGTCGAGCACGGTGAACACGTCGTCAGCCGGTACGTCGCTCACCCAGTTCCTCCTCGAAGACGAGCAGCCTGAGGTCCCGCTCACCGTCGTTGAGCAGGCCGTGCTCCCCGTAGGCGGGGTTGACGACGACATCGCCGGGGCCCACCCGGAACTCCTCGCCGTCGCGGTACATCAGGCCGCCGCCGTCCAGCACGACGTAGGTCTCGCGGTCGGCGCCGTGCCGGTGCCGGCCGATCGAGGTGCCCGGCGGCAGGACGGCCAGGTCGATGAAGTCCGCGCCCGGGGAGCCCGGCCGGCGTGCGAAGACACGGTGGGCGAGGATCGTGCCGAGACCGCCGTGGTCCCGCTCCTTGCCTGCCAGCAGGTCCCGCAGGTTGACCACGGGCTCAGGCATCGTGCCGCTCCCCGTCCGCCGCCAGCGCATCCAACGCGGCCGTCAGGACGTCCCCGGGCACGTCCTCCAGCTCCTCGACGAAGGCCGCCTTGCCGATGCCCGTCGGGACGACGAGGTGCAGCTTGCGGCCCCGGCGCTGCCAGGAGGCGCGCAGGGCCTGGGTCATCAGCTCCGGTGTGCAGGTGCCGGGATCGAACACCGGCAGCCCGATCCGCCGCAGCAGCCGGACGATGCGGTCGCAAGTCTCGTCGTCCGCCAGTGAGAGCAGGCGCGCCAGGTGTGCGGAGAGCGCCATGTCCACGGCGACCGCCTCGCCGTGCTCCAGGCGGTGTCCGCCGGCCGTCTCGACGACCGGGCTGAAGGTGTGGCCGAAGTCGACGAGCCTGGCCAGGTCGTGTTCCTGGAGGTTGGGGCAGAGCTCCTCCATCATCAGACGCATCGACGTGCGCAGGACGTAGGTCTCCAGATCCCCGTGGGAGTGGTCCGTGCGGCCGTCGGCGCCGACAGAGCGCCGGAACGCGTCCGGGTGCCGTTCCAGCGTCTGGAACAGGTCCTCGTCCAGGATCACGGCCATCTTCACGATCTCGGCGAGGCCGCAGCGGATCTCCCGGTGCGGGAGCGTCGCGAGGAAGGCGGGGTCGTTCAGGGAGGCGTGGGCCGGGTGGTAGGCGCCGAACATGTTCTTCGTCTGCAGGGCGTTGACGCCCGTCTTGACGCCCACGCCGACATCCACCTGGCCCACGAGGGTGGTGTTGACCTTGATGTAGCGGATGCCCCGGGCATAGATGGACGCGGCGAAACCGACGACGTCGGCGAGGATGCCGCCGCCGACGGCGAGCATCACACCGTGCCGGTCCAGTCCGTCCGCCTTGGCGAGGGCGCAGACGTTCTCTGTCGCGGCGAGCGTCTTGTGGTGTTCGCCGGTCGGTATGACGTGCAGGGTCCACTGGCCGTGCCTGCAGTGGGCGTCCAGGTAGGCGCGCAGCCGGTCACCGTAGAGCCGGTCGACGGTCGGGCTGACGAAGGCCACGACCCGGCGGCCCTCCAGGTGGCCGGCGAGCAGGGCGTTGTGCGGGTCGAGCGCCCCGGCGGTGACGTCGACCCGGTAGCGGGTGCCGTCCGGGGCTCTCAGGTCGAAGCCGCCGGGGTCCTCGCGGACCCCCGCCGGCGGATGGCCGACCCGATCAAGAACCTGGCCTGACATTTCTCTCCTCAACTGTTCTCACGTTGACGCCGAAGGTCCGCGAACACCCGGGACAGAGCGGCCACCAGGGGCCGGCCGGACAGGTCCTCCAGCGGTACGGGACGGCCCTGGCCATCGCTCACAGGCAGCCGCCAGTTGGGGTGCACCGTGGATGTGCCGGGAAGGTTCTGGGGTCTGCGGTCGCCGGTCGCGTCCGGCAGCCAGACACCGAGCAGACGTGCCGGGGTGCGGCACAGGAACCGGTGCAGCGCGACGACCTCGCCGTCCGGGTCGGGCAGCAGCCCGAGCCGCTCCAGTTCGGCCAGCCAGCCGTCGCGTTCGGCGGCGGCCTCGGCCTTCTCCTCCGCCTCCGGGCGGGTGAGCAGGTCCAGCCGCGCGCGGAGTTCGACGTGCTCGCCGCTGAGCCAGGCGGCGGTCGTCGGCAGGTCGTGGGTGGTGAGCGTGGCCAGGCAGTTGTGCCGCCATTGCTCGGGAGGCAGCGGGCCCAGCCGGCCCTCCGAACCCCCGAGGTACTCGAAGCGCTGCACGGACGTGCCGAGTATGCCGCGCTCGTCGAGCGCCTTGCGTACGCCGGCCTCGACGGTGCCGAGATCCTCGCCGATGACGGCCGCGCCGGCCCGGTGCGCCTCCAGCATGAGCACGCCCAGCATCGCCTCGGCGTCGTAGCGGACATAGGTGCCCTCGGACGGGCGCCGCCCCTCGGGCACCCACCACAGGCGGAACAGGCCCATCACATGGTCGATGCGCAGGGCGCCCGCGTGCCGCAGCCCGGACCGCAGCAGACCGGCCAGCGGCCGGTAGCCGGACGCGGCGAGTCCGTCGGGGCGCCACGGCGGCTGACCCCAGTCCTGGCCCAGCGGGTTGAAGTCGTCCGGCGGCGCGCCGACGCTCATCCCGGTGGCCAGGCAGTCCTGCAGCGCCCAGGTGTCGGCGCCCTCCGGGGCGACCCCGACCGCCAGATCGTGGATCAGGCCGATCCCCATTCCGGCCTCGGTGGCCGCCGCCTGAGCGGCGGCGAGCTGCTCCTCGGTCACCCAGGCGAGCCAGCGGTGGAAGTCCACCTCGGCGGCAAGCTCCTGTCGGGCGCGGGCCACGGCCGGGGAGCGCGGGTCGCGCAGCCCGGCCGGCCACGAGCGCCAGGCCCCGCCGTGCACGCCGGCCAGCGCGCACCAGGTGGCGAAGTCGGTCAGGTCCTCGCTCTCGCGCGCGGTGAACTCCGCGAAGGCGGCGGCTCGTCCGGGCGAGAGCGGCACCTGGTGCACCGCGCGCAGCGCCTCGTGCTTGAGGAAGCGCACCCTCTCCCGGTCGATGAGCGCCTCGCCGCGCAGCACGCCCTCGTTCAGGGCCCGTGCCCGCGCGACGCACCGGTCGGCGGTACGCCGCGCCTCACCCGCGAGGTACGCGTACTCCGGGATCTCCTCCACCCTGAGGTGCAGGGGGTCGGGGTACCGGCGGGAACTCGGCCGGTACGGCGACGGATCCGGCAGCGGACCGGGCTCCACGGCGTGCAGCGGCCCGAGCTGCACGAAGTCCGCCCCTAGGGCACGCCCCGACCAGGACGCCAGCTCCGCCAGGTCACCGAGGTCGCCCATGCCCCAGGACCGCCGCGAGAGCATCGAGTACAGCTGGACCAGGAACCCCCAGTGCCGCCCGTCCGGCACGGGCAGCCGTTCCGGTACGACGAGCAGCGGCGCGGACTCCTGGTGCCCCGGCGCGCTGATGTGCAGGGTGTGCCGGCCGACCGGGAGGGCACCGGACAGGGCAGCCTCGTCGCCTCCTTCGAGTTCCACTTCCGCCGCGGCGTTGCCGGGCAGCCCGAGCCGGGGCACGGCACCTGCGCGTACGACGACGCACTCGGGCAGCAGCCGGGCCGCCGTACGCTCGCGGTGGGCCGCCAGCGCGGCGCGGGCCGCCGCGTCGGTGGCCGCGTCCACGCCGCACGCTGCGAGCACGGCCACGAGCGTGTCCCCGGCCACCGTCACCCGGTGCCCCCGGTCGGTGGTGTAGGCGGTGGATATCCCGTGGACGCGGGCCAGTTCCTGCAGGACGGCGGTCATGAGGCCGGCTCCGAGGTGCCGAAGAGGCGTTCCAGGACGACTGCGACCCCGTCCTCGTCGTTTCCGGGCGCGATCTCGTCGGCCATCGCCCGCAGCGCCGGATGGGCGTTGCCCACGGCCACGCCGTGCCCGGCCCAGGCCAGCAGCGGGATGTCGTTGGGCATGTCGCCGAAGGCGATGGTCTCGGCCGCGTCGAACCCGAGGAGCCGTGCCGCCCGCTCCACACCGGCCGCCTTGGTGGTGCCCGCCGGCAGGACCTCCACCATCCCCTGCACCGAGTGCACGACGGTGACCTCGTCCCCACACAACTGCCGTGCCACCGACGCGACTTCGTCCTCCGGCACGCTGGTGTGATGCAGCACCAGCTTGTCTATGGGGTCCGTCCACAGCAGTCGGCGGTCGGTCGTGACGTCCCAGCCGTGCCGGACGCGTTCACCGAACCGGGGAGTGACCTTGAAACGGCTCTCCGGCGGTGCCGTCACGACGCCGAGTTCCACGGGCCCCAGCGCGGCCTCGACGCGTTCGACCACCCGGCGTGCGAGGCCCCGGTCGAGCGAGGCCGAGGTGAGCAGCCGGTCGGCGCCGGCGTCGTAGAGCTGGGCACCCTGGCCGCACACGGCGAGCCCGCGGTAGCCGAGGGCGGTCAGGTACTGTTTGCAGGCGGTGGCGGGCCTTCCGGTGACCACGAGATGGTGGGCGCCCGCCTCGGCCGCCCTGGCGAGGGCGCGCAGCGTGCGGTCGGAGACGGTCTGGTCGCTGCGCAGCAGAGTGCCGTCGAGGTCGGTCGCCATCAGCCGGAACGGCGGCCGGACGGCCGGGGCCTCGACCGGGACGGTGTCCCAGGTGACGCGTCCCGAGGCCAGGGTCAGCATGACGAGCAGACGGTCTGCGACCGGCGGACCGTCCAGGACGCCCCGGAAGACGTCCTCGCCCGCCCGTGCGAGGGGCGCCAGGACGATTCCGCTGCCCGCGGGCACGGCCTCGTCCGAGGCGATGGCCTCAGCGCGGGACTCCAGATCGGACGGGGAGCCACCGGTACCGGGGACCGCCACCTCCACGTGCCGTGCTTCCGGGTGCCGGTACGCGATGTGCCAGCGGCCCGACGGATCCTGACGCACCGCGCAGCGCCCGTGCACCCGTGCCGCCCAGTCCTCGCGCCCGGCCGCGCGCGCGGTGCCGGCGCAGCGGGCGAAGTCCGCCCGCGCGTAGGCGGCTGCGAAGAGACGCTCGTAGGCACCCTCGTCGAGTGGTGCGCACCGCCCGTACGCCGTCACGTCACCCAGGGCCGCGGCGGACCGTGCGATGAGCTCCCGGTGCCGGACCCAGGCGGCGGAGGGCAGGGCGTCGAACCAGCCGTACCGGATCGCGTCCTCGGCGGGGAAGGCTCTGGGCCGGTCGCGCAGGACGTCCGTGAAGGCCGCCAGGCGCCGGTCCGCGCTTCGCGCCCAGGTGAACTCACGGGCGAGGGAACGGGAGTTGGCCGACAGCCGGGCGTAGTCGTCGGGGGCCGCGCGCCGCAGGGCCGCGGCCTGGCGTATGCGCTCGGTGAGCGCACGCGTGAGGTCCGGGTCGTCGTCGCGGAACGAGCCGGGCAACGACAACCCGGTGGCCCGCGGATCGTCCGGGGGCAGGGCGTGCCCGAAGTGCGCCGTGACGCTCTGCGCGGTCGCGATGGGCACCGCGCCGCACGCCATCGCCTCGGCCTGGGCGATGAGGAACCCGTCGAGCTCGAACTTCGACGGGAAGACGCAGAAGTCGGCACACGCGGCCTGCTCGAACAAGGTGTCCTCGTCGGCCAGACGCCAGTCCAGGTGGATCCGGCCGGGGTGGCGGTCGGCGACGCTCTGGAAGTACGCGTTGCCGACGGATGCCCCTTGCCCGCCGCCCCCGCTGGTGGCGAAGCGCAGGACGAAGGCCGCCTCGGTGCCGCTCGCCAGGACCTCCTCGACGGCGCGGACCAGTTCCAACTGCCCCTTGTGGTGCACCGCGTAGCGGGCGGCGTGATAGAAGACCGGGAGGGAGGGATCGAGACCCAGGGAACGAAGGACCGCCTCGCGGTCCACGGCCGCCGGATCGCGCGCCAGCCAGCTGTCGGATATCCCGCAGCCTCCCATGAGCAGTCTGTGCGCCTGTTCGCGCAGCATGCGGGACACCGGCAGGGTGTGGAACAGGCTCTCGAACGGGGTGTCGCGGAAGGTGCTGTAGTAGTCCCGCTGGCCGGGCGAGACGAAGTCGACCAGATCGGCGTGCGCCAGGACGAGCGGCAGGAAGGCGACATGGTCCGGGCCGTACTCGACATGCATCCGGGTGCCGGCCAGGGCCCGCGCCATGATTGCCTCCGGGCTGTCCTCGGCGGGCGGCGGTTCCTCCAGGGCGTCCAGGTCCGCGCGCACTCCGAACATGTCGAGCAGCCGTTCCACCTGCGGGCGGTACACCTTCTGCGTGACGGGCGCGTTGGCCGCGACGGTGCTCACGGTCCGCAGGGACGGGTCGCCGGCGAACAGGGGCGGCAGGAGGTAGTGGTAGTACGGCTCGAAGCCGTGGACCACCGCCTCCTCGCCCCCCAGGTACCGCTGGATGAAGTGCGCTCCCGCGACCTGGAACACCAGCGGCTTGAAGAACGCCAGGTCCCTGCCCTCGGTGCCGGGCGGCGGATACAGCCGGTCGGGCAGCAGGTCCAGGAAGGCGTCGGAGAGGAAGTAGACGTCCACGCCGTCGAGCCGCAGCCGGTGCGCCCGGGTGGTCAGCTCCAGGCTGGTCTCGGACGGGTGCTCCGGCCATACCTTGGGGTCCAGTACGAGCGGGACACTGTGCTCGTGGACGTAGGGGAGTTCCTCGATCGAGTGGTCGCGCCGCAGCGTGCCGAGGAGCCCGTGCGTCGGAGTGACCAGCGACACGCGGTGACCGCGGGCGGCGTACTCGCGCGAGAGGTTCCACACCAGTGGTGAGAGCCCGCCGCGCATCAGGCGGTGGTCGAACCCGCCGCACTCGAAGGCGAAGTGGATGATGTGCATGCGCCGGCGCCTCACCGGCTCGCCGCGGCGCGCGCACTGGCCGCCCGCAGCCCCGGCAGGTCGATGAACTCGGTGTGGGTGCCGACGCTGCCGCACACGAACGCGCCGGCCACCGACCCGGCCAGCACGCACTCAGGCAGCGCGTGGCCCTCGAAGAAGGCGTGCAGGAAGGCGGTGACGAACGCGTCACCGGCACCGTTGCTGTCCACGACCGGCCGCTCGGGCCGTACGGCGGGGAAGTGGCGGATCGTGTCGTCGCCGCGCTCCAGCAGGTAGCAGCCGTCGGCGCCGTCGGTGGCGACCACGAACCGGGCCCGGCCCTCGTCGACGACGGCCCGCATGACGGTGTCCAGCCGGTCGTGGATCGCCGCCGCGCTGAGGAAGACGTGGTCGGAGTTGAGGGCGTAGTGGCGGTGGTGCGGGTTGTGCCCGTCCCAGTCGTGCAGGTCGGTGGAACTGGTCACGCCGAGACGGTGGATGTCCTCGTACATGTCCTGGTTGTGGCCGATGATCGACAGGTGGACATGGGCGGACCGCTGGAGGAAGGGCAGGTAGAAGTCGCGGGGCAGCCTGAGGTCGGCGGGGTGCCGGCCGTCGTAGAAGGAGAAGCGGCGGCCCTGCGGATCCACCAGGTTCGCCGAACGGGGAGTGCCGTGCGGCGAGACGAGGTGGCTGAAGTCGAGGCCGTGGCGGGCGTAGTGCTCCAGCACCATACGGCCCTGCGGGTCCTCGCCGAGGAAGTCGATGAACTTGGTTCGCAGGCCGAGCGCATGCCAGCCGAGTGCCACGCCGTTGCCGGTGTGCCCGACATAGTCCCGCAGTGGCTCAACGAAGACCGAGTCGCCCGGCGGCACGCGCAACTCGTCCACGCGCACGATGGTGTCCACGCCGACCCCGCCGACGACCAGGACGTCGTAGTCGCTCGGAAGCTGTTCGTCGATGTGGTGCTCGGGCAGGGTCATGCGCTCACTCCTTCGGCAATGTGCTGAATGTGTCCGTCCTCCAGGACGACCGCCCCGTCGATGTCGGCCTCGGGCGGTATCACCGCGCCGGGCAGCACCACGCTGCGCCGCACCCGGGCGCCCGCGCCCACCCGGACCCCGGGGAAGAGCACGCTGTCCTCCACGAGCCCGGCGTTGACGAGGTCCGACGGGATCACCGACGCGCGCACCCCGGCGGCGTCGGCGACCCAGCGCCGCCCGACCCCCGGCCGCAGCGTCCGGGGCATCCGCCCGACGGGCAGGGGCGCCCGCGGCCCCGAGGCGAGGGCCAGATGCGCGCGGTGGTAACGCTCGACCGTGCCGATGTCCTCCCAGTGGCCGTGCACCTCGTGGCCGCGGATGTGCTCCCCGGCCGCGAGCATCGCGGGGATCACGTCACGGCTGATGTCGTGCTGCCAGTCGGTGCCGTCCAGGTCGGACAGGTACCGGCGCAGTACGGCGGCGTCGAAGACGCAGAACGCTGCGAAGACCAGGTCGGAGGTGGGGTTCTCGGGTTTCTCGACGAACTCGGTGAGCCGGCCGCCGCCGTCGAAGCGGACCATGCCGAACAGGTGCACCCAGCGTCTCTCGATGCGCTGGTAGGCGACGGTCAGCGCCGCGCCCGAGGCCCGGTGCGCCTCGACCAGCGGGCCGTAGTCGTACCGGTAGACGTGGTCGGCGTGCAGGACGAGGACGTCCTCGACGCCCTCGGTGAAGATGTACTCGCCCTTGCGGATCAGGGCGTCGGCGGTTCCGCGCTCCAGCGGCCAGGTGCGCCGCGGGAGCCGCGCAGGCAGCCCACGGCCGCGATAGGCGGCGTCGTACGGCCCGAAATGCACCCGGAAGCCCGGCCCGGTGTTCCACACCCGGTGCAGGTCGTCCATCAGCAGCCGCTCCTCGTACTGCGACAGCAGCAGCACCTCCGGCAGGCCCGAGGCGCGGGCGTTGGCCAGGCTGAAGTCGATGAGCCGGCAGCTGCCGCCGTACGGGACCAGCGGTTTGAGCCGCCCCGTGCCCAGCGGGCCCATCCGGCGACCCTCACCGCCCGCGAGCAGCACCGCCCTCACGGTCCGCAGATCAGCCATGACGCACCTCGTCCCAGGTCACCCGACCTGAGGACAGGGTGAGCAGCAGCCGGCCGCCGGCGTCCGGAGCCTCGCCCGTGAACACGCCCGGCCCGGTGCGCTCCAGGGTGCGCACGTTCGGCAGGGCCCGGGCCGAGCCCCGCCGCGCCTCGACGACTTCCACCCTTTCGGCGTGCGGCAGCCGGTACTCCAGACGTCCGTCGGCCAGCACCCGGGAGCGTTCGCGCAGCCGGGCGGCCTCCGCCGCGGGCACCGCCCCGGGGAGCCGGCCGAGGACCCGCTCGCAGGCGGCGAAGTCGGCCCGCTGCCACGCGGCACGGAACATCCGCAGGGCCGCCTCCGCGTCGAGCGGGGCGCGGCGCTCGTAGGCCTCGATGTCACCGTGCTCGATCGCGGCAGCCGGGGTGACCTGGTCGTCGGTGAGCAGGCCGAACCACCCCTGCCGCAACGCCAGTTCGGTGGACAGGGCGGCGGGCCGGCCCTCCCACAGGCGGGAGAACGCCGCCAGGTGCAGGTCGGCGCAGTGGTCCCAGGTGAAGACCCGGGCGACGGCCGCGGCGCGCTCGGACAGCTCCCGGTAGCGGGCGGGTTCGTCCGACCACAGGGCCGCCGCCTGCCGGATGCGGTCCGCAAGCGCGGCGGTGAGCAGTTCGTCGTCCTCCGCGAAGGAGCGGTTCACGGCGAAACCCGTGGCCGTGTCCGGGCCGTCGGCGTGCCGGAAGTGCTCCATACCGCGCTGGTCCGTGGCGATCGGCACCGCGCCCACCGCCATGGCCTCGCCCTGGGCGATCAGGAAGGTGTCCATCTCGAACTTGGAGGGGAACAGGGCGAAGTCGGACGCCGCCGCGCAGGCGAAGACGCGCGCCTCCTCGACGCGCTCCCACTCGAAGTGCAGCCGGCCCGGGTGGCGGGCGGCGACCTCGTGGAAGAACGGGTCGTCGATGCCGTTCCCGGAGATGCAGCGGATGACGAAGTTGGCCTCCAGGCCCTCGCTCAGCACCCGGTCCACGGCCCGCATCAGCTCGACCTGGCCCTTGTGGTGGACGGCGTAACGGGCGTTGTGGAAGAACGTCGGCAGAGCGGGGTCGAGGCCGAGGCCGCCGAGCACCTCCGCCCGGTCCACCTCGGCGGGATCCCAGGCCAGCCACTGGTCGGAGATGGCGCAGCCGCCGACGAACATCTTGTGGGCGTTGCGACGCACCACGTCGGCGATCGGCAGCTGCCTGAAGAGCGGCTCGAACGAGGTGTCGTTGAAGCCCGCGTAGAAGTCCAGCTGACCGGGCGACAGGAAGTCGATCAGGTCGGCGTGCTCGGCGGTCAGCTCGTAGATCGCCACATGGCCGGGCGGGTAGGTGTAGTGCAGGTGTGTGAGCTGCTGGTACTGGACGACCGCCGCGGGCACGTCGGGCTCGGGCTCCGGGACGGGGAGCTTGACGTCCACGTCGAGCAGCTCGAAGAGCCGCTCCACTTCGGGCGCGTACACCTTCTTGGTGATCGGCATGTTGCTCTGCACGTTGCTGACCACCAGCTTGGCCGGGTCCTCGCGCAGGGCGGCCGGCAGCAGGTAGTGGTAGTACGGCTCGTGCGCGTGGACGACGGCCTTCTCACCGCCGAACCAGCCGCGCAGGAACCGCACACTGTCCGCCTGGAAGACCAGCGGCTTGAAGAACACCAGGTCCCGGCCCTTGGCGGAGTAGGGAGGATAGAAGGTGTCCGGCAGCCTGTTCAGGTACTCGTTGGCGAGGAAGTACAGGTCCACACCCTCCAGACGGATGCGGTGCGCGGTGGTGCGCAGCGCCAGGTCCACCTGCGCCGGGAAGCCCTGCCAGACCCGGGGGTCGAGGACCACCGGCAGAGCGTAGACGTCCTCGTAGGGCAGGTCCTCCACCTCGTACCGCTGCCGCAGGTCGTCGAGCCTGCCGTGTGCGGGCGTGACGATGGACACCCGGTGGCCGCGGGCGGCGAAGGTCCTCGAGAGGTTCCACAGGTACACGGACGTGCCGCCCTGCAGGAAGGTGTGGTCGAAGCCGCAGCACTCGAAGTACGTCTCGATGATGTGCATCCGGGGCGCGTTCACGGCGGTCATGTCCTCGCGGGGGTCGTCGGGGCGGGGGAGGCCAGCGTGAGCGCGTGGCGCAGGTCGATCGCGGCGTGGTAGGGGCGGGCGTGGTCGTGGTTGTAGCCGAGTTCGTGCAGGAGCCGGCGCAGGTACAGCAGCCGCCGCAGCGGGCTGTCGGAGGCGGGCCCGAGCAGCAGGTGCAGGACACGCTCGCGCCAGGCGTCGGCGGTGCGGAAGACGTTCTCCAGCACGGCCCGTCCCGCGGGCGGCAGACCGGGCGCGCCGTCCAGGGAGCCGTTCATCGTCTCCGTCGAATCGATGCCGAGACGGCGGGCGCTCTCGAAGGCCGCCTCGTCGGCCGCGAAGTACTCCAGCGCGCGCTGGACGGCGACGAGGTCCTGCAGGGGCGACTGGGCTGCGTAGCCGGGGCCGTCGGAGGAGAGGGCGGGCGTGGACAGGTCGATGACGCTCATCCGCCAGGTGCCGCCCGCTCCCTCCGCGCACAGCAGATGGGACAGGTGCAGGTCGCCGTGACAGGGACCGGCGCCCGGAGCCGTTGCCCGACCCGCGAACCCGGCCTTCAGTGAACTCAGTTCGGACTCGAGCGCGTCGAAGGCCGCGTGCCGGGCGGCGTGCGGGAGGGGAGATTCCGCCCGGGCCAGCTCGTCCAGCCGTGCCGAGGCCCGGGTCAGGGCGTCGGTCACGGGGTAGCCGGTGGCGGGGCCGCCCAGGCGTGCCGACAGATCCCGGTGGAAGGTGTTCAGGAATCGTCCGGCCGCGCGCAGCCTCCCCTCCAGCGGACGCAGATGGGAGCGTACGAGCTCGCCCGGCGCGGTGCCGTCCGCGAGCCGCGGCCACAACGAACGCAGGTTCTCGCGCAGCGGCGCGTCGATGCCGGGCCCCGGCGCATGCCGGTAGAGGACACCCAAGGGGTGCCGGGTCCCGCGGACGGGGTCCGTGTACGTGTAGTCCCCGGCCCATTCGGGCGTGTGTCCGGCGCCGTTCATGAGCCGCAGCACTTCGGGCTCGTGGATCGCTTCGTCCAGCCGCCGGTACGTCTTGTGGATGTACGGCAAGCCGCCCGTCTCCACCAGGGACAGCGCGTTGGAGGACCAGCCCTGGTCGAAGGGCAGCCACCGAACCTCGCCGGCCGGTGCCGAGGGCGCGCGGCGGAAGTCCACGTGCCCGCCGCGCGCGGTGCGCAGCCGTGCGCCGGCGAGCACACGGCGCACGGCCGCGAGTCCGAAGGGCCCGTCGCCGCCGGCCTGTGTCACGGCACCCGACGGCTTTTTGCGCACGGGGACGACGATCCGCTCGCCCGAGGCGGGGCCGCCGACGGCCGCCACGACCAGCAGCAGCTCGTCGCTGTCCAGCTCGACGTGGTCGACCGCTTCGTAGCGGTGCGCGGCGCGCAGATCGCGGGGCATCCAGGACGCAGTGCGCAGCAGGGGTTCGAGTTGTTCGTCGTGGATCACGAGGGTGGTCAACTCCCGGTCATTTCGAAGGCGTTGACGCCGCGCCGCCATACGGCCAGGGCGAGGGCGAGGGCACCGGCCGTCACCAGCGGCAGCCAGACCACCAGCCCCGTCGCGCCGGTCAGCAGGTAGACGCACGGCACGTAGGAGGTGAAGGCGAAGGGCAGCACCCAGGTCAGCAGGGCGCGCAGCGAAGGGTGGTAGATGTCCAGCGGATAGGAGGCGAACTCCGACACCTGGTTCGCCGCGTACATCGACGGCAGGCTGGTGACGGTCCAGAAGGACAGCGAGGCGAACAGCAGCTTCACCGAGGTGTGGATCAGGGCGCCGCAGAGCACCAGCAAGGGGGCCACGGCCCACTGCAACGGGGTGAGCTGCAGGTCGAGTTCACTGCCTGACCAGCTCACCAGCACTGTGCCGACGGCCAGTTCGCCGAGTCCGTCGGGGTGGAAGAAGCGCTCCGAGAGCAAGGAGAACAGCGGGCTCACGGGGCGGATCAGATAGCGGTAGAACTCGCCGCGCTGGACCAGTTTGCGCCCCAGCTCCCACAGCTGGTCGGTGAACAGATGGTCCAGCCCGCGCGGCAGCAGGGAGAAGCCCAGCAGGAACAGCACCTCGTGATACGTCCAGCCGCCCACCGCGGGAACCTGGCGGAAGACCAGGCCCACCACCGCCGTCTGCAGACCCACCCGCACCAGGAAGGCCCCCGCCCCGAGAGCGAAGTCCATGCGGTACGCGCTCAGCCGGTGCAACCCGACCCCGCCGAGGAAGAAGGCCAGCCGCAGCCGGCGCCATATCGTGCGGGTCATCCGCCGAGCACCTCCAGACGCCTCAGCGAGGCCCGCCACAACGCGGCGCTCAGCAGCGTGAGACCGGCCACCCAGCCGATCTGCCGGGCCAGCACGCGGGCCGCGCCGGCCACCCCGTCGTAGCGGCCGAGGAGCAGGACGAGAGGTCCGTCGACCATGCCACGGAAGGGCAGCGCTGATGCCAGGGCCGCGAGCGGCCCGGGCATCAGCGCGAGGGGTACCAGCTGCCCGGCGAAGAAGGCGACCACGCTCTGCTTCACCATCCGTACCCCCCAGGTGTTGGTGGTGACGAACCCCGTCATCCCGGTGAGCAGGTTCACGAGGAAGGCGAGAAGGACGGACAGTGCGGTCGACACCAGGAAGAGCAGGACGTCCACGGGCCGCGGCACGGTGAGCGGCACGATCAGGGCGAACAGTCCCAGGACGGGTACGCCGACCAGGACGGTGTTGGCCGCGACGACCGGCAGGCAGGCGAAGAACCGCACCACCGGATAGCTGACTGGCCGGACCAGCATGACGGCGACGTCACCGCGGTAGACCTCGGCCGCGACCTCGTCGTCCACCCGGTTGGCGTGCAGGATCTGCAGCACCTGGGCCATCAGCAGGTACGTGGTGATGCCCTCGGTGGTGAAGCCGCCGGGGCCTTCGCCGGGAGCGGCGCCCGCGTACACGGCCCGCCACAGGAAGACGGTGACCGCGGCGCCGGCCGCGGCCGTGATCCCGGTCGTCACGAACGTCGAGCGGTACTGCAGCAGGGACTGCAGTCCGCCGGTGGCGAAGGGCAGGTAGCGCCGGACGCGCGTGGACGGCAGGATGGCTGCGCCGCTCTCCTTCTCCGCCGAGAAGCCGGTCATTGTGCCCCCTCCCGGCGCCGGCCCGGGACCTCGGCCGGGACCGGCTCGTGATGCCCGCTGCCGTAGATCCGCCGCAGGACGTCCTCCAGGTCGGGTTCCGGCGCGTAGCAGTCCGTCAGGTCGAAGCGTTCGAGCAGGAAGGCGAGCACCTGCCGGGAGCTGAACCGGTCCACCGGATAGTCGACCCTGATCCGGGCGTCCTCGGCGGACGTGACGTTCACCCCGGGCAGCCCCTGCTCGATCTCCGCGCAGGCGCGCTCGGGCGGCGGCCCACCCCGGTGCTCGAACAGGACGCAGCGCCGGTCGGCGGTGCGCAGCAGGTCCCGGATGCTGCCCTGGTGCACCACGCGTCCCCGGTCCACGACCAGGGCGCTGTCGCAGATCGCGGCGATGTCCGTGATGTCGTGGCTGGTGAGGACGACGGTCGTCCCCAGCTCCTGGTGGACGTGGTTGACCAGGTGCCGTACCGCGTCCTTCAGCACCATGTCGAGACCGATGGTCGGCTCGTCCCAGAAGACGACCGCCGGATCGTGCAGCAGGCTCGCCGCGATCTCCGCCCGCATCCGCTGTCCCAGACTCAGCTGACGCACGGGTGTGGTGCCGAGGGCGTCGATGTCCAGCAGCTCCCGGTACAGGGCGAGATTGCGCCGGTACACCGCGTCGGGGATGTCGTAGATGCGCCGCAGGATGCGGAAGGAGTCCGGCACGGACAGGTCCCACCACAGCTGGCTGCGCTGGCCGAAGACGACGCCGATGCCACGGGCGTTGGCCTGCCGGTGCCGGTAGGGCTCGATGCCCCGGACCAGACAGCGTCCGCCGGTCGGCGTCATGATGCCGGTGAGCATCTTGATCGTGGTGGACTTCCCCGCCCCGTTGGCGCCGATGTACGCCGTCTTGGTGCCGGCCGGGATCGTGAAGGACACGCCGTCGACCGCACGGACGATCCGGTGCTCACGGGTGAAGAGGGTGGCGAGGCTGCCGACGAGCCCCGGCTTGCGCTCGGCGATCCTGAACTCCTTGACGAGGTTCTCCGCGACGATCACGACAGCACCTGCTCCAGTGCCTGCTCCAGGAGCCCGACGCCCTCGTCGAGCAGCGGCTCGTCGATGGTGAACGGCGGTGCCAGACGCAGGATGTGGCCACCGAGGGCCACTCTGAGTCCCAGGTCGAGGGCGGTGGCGTACACAGCCCGCGCGATGTGCGGCGCCGGTGTCCGGCTCTGCCGGTCCGTGACGAACTCCAGCCCGTACAGCAGCCCCAGACCGCGCACCTCACCGAGGTTCTCGAAGCGGGCCGGGAGCGGTGACAGCCGCTCGTGCAGCAGTTCCCCGAGCACGCGCACGCGTTCCAGCAGGCGGTCACGTTCGACGACCTCCAGGGTGGCCCTGGCCGCCGCGATTCCGAGCGGGTTGCCCGCGTACGTCGACGCGTACGCGCCGGCCCCGGAGGCCGCCGGATGGTGCAGCAGGTCCGCCCGTCCCGCCAGGACGGCGAAGGGAAACCCGCTGGCCATGCCCTTCGACAGGGTGACCAGGTCGGGTTCGATGCCGAACTGCTCGCTCGCGAGGAACGTTCCGGTCCGTCCGCCCCCGGTCAGCACCTCGTCGGCGACGAGCAGCACTCCGTTGGACCGGCATGCGTCGGCGATCTGCTCCCAGTAGCCGGGGGGCGGCACGACCACGCCGGCGGCGCCCAGGACGGGTTCGAAGACCAGCGCCGAGATGTTCGGCTTGCCGGCGATGTGCCTGCGCACGAGGGAGGCGCAGCGCAGCCCGCACGAAGGGTGGGTGAGCTCCAGGGGGCAGCGGTAGCAGTAGGCCGAATACCCCAGGGCCGAGTTGCCGGCGAAGGACTGGTGGCCGATGTCCCAGTGCACGAGCATCCGGGCGCCCATCGTCTTGCCGTGGAAGCCTCCGCGCAGGGCGCCGATCCGGTTGCGGCCCGGCGCCGCGGTCGCCTGCACCACACGCAGGGCGGCCTCGACGACCTCCGCTCCGGTGGAGAACAGGGCGTAGGTGTCGAGCTGTTCGGGCAGCAGCCGGGCCAGCAGTTCCAGCAGCGCGGCACGGTCGGGAGTCGCCGAGTCGTGCACGTTCCACAGGCGCCGGGCCTGCGCGGTCAACGCCTCCACGACCTCGGGGTGCCCGTGGCCCAGGGACTGGGTCAGGGTGCCCGCGGCGAAGTCGAGGTACTGGTTGCCGTCGAGATCCGTGAGGACCGCGCCGCGGCCCTCGGCGAACACCCGGCGTCCGACGGCCGCCTCCTCCGAGGCGCCCGGTGCCAGATGTCCAGCCTCCTGCTCCAGTCGTTCCAGCTGGTGCCGACCTGTCACTGCTGCTCCCGACGTCCGTGCGAACTCCCTTGCAGCGCAGCGCCGTTGGGCGATGCCGAGGCGAGTGAAACATCAATCGCCCAGTGGCTGCAAGAAGTTGCTGAAAGTTTCAGATCAGTCTTGCGGAGGGCGCTCGCTCTCTGCTTGAGTCAAGATCAGCTCAACCGGTGACACCGCGACTTTCGTTCGAGGAGAGATCCGTGAGACCACAGACCCAGCCCCCTCCGCGACACCGGTGGCCGACGTGAAAGCCCTGGTCCTGGCGGGCGGCACCGGCAGCAGGCTGCGGCCGTTCACCCACACACGCGCCAAACAACTCCTCCCCATCGCCAACAGGCCCGTGGTGCACTACGCCTTGCAGGCGATCGCCGACGCCGGCATCGAGGACGTGGGAATGGTCGTCGGCACCCACGCCGACGACATCCGGCGCGCCGTGGGAGACGGGTCCGCCTTCGGGCTGCGCGTCACCTACCTTCGTCAGCACCGACCGCTCGGCCTCGCACACGCGGTGCTGATCGCGCGGGACTTCCTGGCGGACGACGACTTCCTGCTGTACCTCGGGGACAACTACCTCGAGGACGGCGTGACCGGCTTCGTCCGGCGCGCCGCGGCCCGCCGGGACACCGCCCGCCTGCTGCTCGCCCCGGTGCCCGACCCCACCGCCTTCGGCGTCGCGGAGGTCGACGACGAGGGCCGGGTGCGGCGGCTGGAGGAGAAACCGGAGCGGCCCCGCAGCGACCTCGCCCTGGTCGGTGTCTACGCCTTCACTCCTGCTGTGCACGAGGCCGTGCGTGCGATACAACCCTCCGCCCGGGGCGAGCTGGAGATCACCCATGCCCTGCAGTGGATGATCGACCGCGGTCTCGGCGTGCGGGCGGAGACGACCACGGGGCCGTGGCGCGACACCGGCAGTGTCGACGACCTGCTGGAGGTCAACCGGCACGTGCTGGACCGCATGGAGGGGCGTGTCGACGGCAAGGTCGATCCGCACAGCGTCCTGGTGGGCAGGGTCCGTATCGCCGAGGGCGCGGTGGTCAAAGGGTCGCGGATCGTTGGTCCCGTCGTGGTCGGAGCGGGCGCGGTCATCAGCAACTCCAGCGTCGGCCCGTACACCGCCATCGCCGAGGACTGCCGGGTCGAGGACAGCGCGATCGAGTTCTCCGTGCTCCTGCGGGGCGCGTGCGTGGAGGGCGCTTCCCGGATCGAGGGGTCGCTCATCGGCCGCGAAGCGGTCGTCGCCACGGCACCCCGTCCTCCCCACGCCCATCGTCTCGTCATCGGCGACCACAGCAAGGTGCAGCTCACCTCATGAC
Organism: Streptomyces sp. NPDC002671; assembly: GCF_053592475.1. Taxonomy (NCBI): domain Bacteria; kingdom Bacillati; phylum Actinomycetota; class Actinomycetes; order Kitasatosporales; family Streptomycetaceae; genus Streptomyces; species Streptomyces sp. NPDC002671. Next base: position 139,918 of record NZ_JBSFVU010000015.1, on the reverse strand, counting down.
TTCTCGCATACTCGTCACCGGCGGAGCCGGCTTCATCGGTTCCGCCTACGTCCGGGCGCTGCTCGGCCCGTCGGGGCCGCCCGGTGTCGCGGTCACCGTGCTGGACAAGCTCACCTACGCGGGCAGCCTCGCCCGCCTCGACCCGGTGCGCGCTCGTCCCGGCCTGGCTTTCGTGCAGGGTGACGTGTCCGACGTACGGACGGTACGCCGGTTGGTGGCCGGGCACGACGAGATCGTCCACTTCGCGGCGGAGTCGCACGTGGACCGCTCCATCGAGGACGGCTCCGGGTTCACCCGCACCAATGTCCTGGGCACCCAGACCCTGCTGGACGCGGCGCAACGGCACGGTGTGCGGACGTTCGTCCAGATATCCACCGACGAGGTCTACGGCTCGATCGCCGAGGGCGCGGCCCGCGAGGAGGACCAACTGCGGCCCAGCTCGCCGTACGCCGCCTCCAAGGCCGCGGCCGACCTCATGGCGCTCGCCCATCACCGCACCCACGGCCTGGACGTCCGGGTGACCCGCTGTTCCAACAACTTCGGCCCCTTCCAGCATCCGGAGAAAGTCATTCCGTGCTTCGTGGCCACTCTGCTGACCGGCGGGAATCTGCCGGTGTACGGCGACGGAAGGCAGGTGCGCGACTGGCTGCACGTGGACGACCACGTCAGGGCGGTCGAGCTGGTGCGCACGGCGGGGAGGCCGGGGGAGACGTACAACATCGGTGGCGGCACCTCGCTGACCAATCTCGAACTCGCGCACCGCCTGCTCACTCGGTGCGGCGCGGGCCCCGAACGGATCACGCACGTCATGGACCGCAAGGGCCACGACCGTCGTTACGCGGTGGACGACAGCAAGATCACCACGGAACTCGGATACCGGCCGCGGGCCGACTTCGAGCAGGAGCTGGCCGCGACGGTGGACTGGTACCGCGGTCACCGATCCTGGTGGGAGCCGTTGCTCGTGGCGGTCTGAGCGTGGCGGGACGCGCCGGGAGTGGGGTTGGGCACTCCGGCCCGGCCGGCCGGGCGCGTAGGGGAGGGCGTCGTTCGCGAACCCCGCGGCCGGGGGCCGGAGTTCGTTGAAGGTAACACTCCTGAAATCTCTTGCGAAAGAGATTTCACCCCCTCAATTCAACTGTTGCCTCGTCAACTTGGGTTGCTGCGCGAGGGGTTGACCTTCAGCGGGTGGCGCCGTACGGTCTCGACCGCAATTTCTTGCAGAAAGAACCAACGAACGGCCTTCTCCGGCATGGCGCGTTGCCCGACCGAGGCTGGACTCCGGTTACCACCCCACTCCCCGAACTGGAGACACCATGGCCAGAAAGACCGTGGCCGCTGCACTCGCCTGCCTGGCGGGAGCCGCTGTGGCCGTCACGGCACCCGCGCCGGCGCAGGCGAGCGCGCCCGGCGGCAAGGACGTCACCGCGGTGATGTTCGAGTGGAACTTCAACTCCGTGGCGAAGGCGTGCACGGACGAGCTGGGCCCCGACGGGTACGGCTACGTCCAGGTCTCCCCGCCGAACGAGCACATCCAGGGCACCTCCTGGTGGACTGCCTACCAGCCGGTCAGCTACAAGATCGGCACGAAGCTCGGCGACCGCACCGCCTTCAAGAACATGGTGGACACGTGTCACGCCGCGGGCGTCAAGGTGGTCGCCGACACCGTGATCAACCACATGGCGAACGCCTCCGGCACGGGCACCGCCGGGTCGTCCTTCAGCAAGTACGACTACCCCGGCACCTACTCCGCAGCCGACATGGACGACTGCACCGCCACGATCACCGACTACACGAACCGCTGGCAGGTCCAGCACTGCGAGATGGGCGGCCTGCCCGACCTCGACACCGGCGAGGAGTACGTCCGCAAGACCATCGCGGGCTACATGAACGACCTGCTCTCCCTCGGCGTCGACGGCTTCCGCATAGACGCCGCAAAGCACATCGACGAGGCCGACCTCGCCAACATCAAGTCCCGGCTCACCAACCCGGGCGTCTACTGGAAGCAGGAGACCATCGGGGCCGCCGGGGAGGCGGTGCAGCCGTCCGAGTACTACAACACGGGCGACGTCCAGGAGTTCCACTACGCCTACGACCTCAAGCGGGTCTTCAGCAGCGAGAAGCTCGCATACCTGAAGAACTTCGGCGAGGCCTGGGGTTACGTCTCCAGCGACAAGGCCTCCGTGTTCGTGACCAACCACGACACCGAGCGCAACGGCGCCACCCTCACCTACAAGGACGGCGCCAACTACACGCTCGCGCACGTCTTCATGCTGGCCTGGCCCTACGGCTCGCCCGACGTCCACTCCGGCTACGAGTTCAGCGACAACAACGCCGGCGGCCCCAACAACAGCCAGATGAACGCCTGTTACACCGACGGCTGGAAGTGCCAGCACGCCTGGCGCGAGATCGCGAGCATGGTCAGGTTCCGCAACACCGCTGCCGGGACGGCGGTGACCAACTGGTGGGACAACGGCAACAACCAGATCGCCTTCGGCCGTGGCGACAAGGCGTACGTCGTCATCAACCACGAGGGCGCCACGCTGACCCGCACCTTCCAGACCTCCCTGCCCGCCGGCAGTTACTGCGACGTGCAGAGCGGCAAGGGAGTCACGGTCGACTCCTCCGGGCAGTTCACCGCGACGCTCGGCGCCAACTCGGCCCTCGCCCTGCATGTCGGGGCGAAGAACTGCGACACCACCACCCCGACCGACCCCGCCCCGGTCACCGGCGCCTCCTTCAACGTCAACGCCACCACCCAGTGGGGCGAGAACATCTACGTCGTCGGCAACAACTCCGTCCTCGGCAACTGGAACACCTCCAGCGCCCTCAAGCTGGATCCCGCGAGCTACCCCGTCTGGAAGCTGGATGTGTCCATGCCCGCAGGGACGTCGTTCGAGTACAAGTACATCCGCAAGGACGCAAGCGGCAACGTCACCTGGGAAAGCGGCTCCAACCGCACGGCCACCGTCCCGTCCAGCGGCATGATCACGCTGAACGACACCTGGCGCAGCTGACCGCAGTCCCCGCGACGCGACCCTGACCGCCGACGACAGACGGCGGTCACCGGTCAGGACCGCCCGGCCCGCTCCCCGGTACCGGGCGGTCCCACGCCCCGCCTCAGGGCGGTGCCCGTCCTTGCCCACAACCACCATTTTCGAGGAGATGCGTCACGTGGTCGGCAGACCCAGACACCATGCAACCGCCCTGGCCGTCGCGCTCTTAACCGCGGCCCTGCCACCGCTGGCGCCCCGGGCGGCGGCCGAGGGAGCGCCCCCGCCGCCGTCGGACGCCCGGCTCGCGCAGGAGCCGGACCGTCCGGCCGCGAGCAGGGAACAGTTCTACCTGCTGCTGCCCGACCGGTTCGCCGACGGATCCCCGGCCAACGACCGAGGAGGCCTCACCGGCGACCGTATGACCACGGGATACGACCCCACCGACAAGAACTTCTTCCAGGGCGGCGACCTCAGAGGTGTCATCGACCACCTCGACTACATCAAGGGCCTCGGCACCACCGCCATCTGGCTCGCGCCCGTGTTCAAGAACAAGCCCGTGACGATCCGCGACGGCAAGGCGACCGGCAACTACCACGGTTACGCCATCACCGACTTCACCCGGGTCGACCCCCACTTCGGCACCGAGGCCGACCTGTCGGAGCTGATCGACAAGGCCCACGCCAAGGGCATGAAGGTCTTCTTCGACGTCGTCACCAACCACACCGCGGACACCATCGACTACGCCGAGAAGCGGTACGGGTACCGCAGCAAGGGCGCCTACCCCTATCTGGACACCGAAGGCCGCCCCTTCGACGACAGCACGGGCATGCACACGACGGACACGGCCGGCGCCCCCTACACCCCGCAGGCCTCCACCGACCCGCAGGACCGCAAGGTGCCCGACTGGCTGAACGACCCGGCCATGTACCACAACCGCGGCAACTCCACCTTCGCCGGAGAGAGCGCCCTGTACGGCGACTTCATGGGCATGGACGACCTGTGGACCGAGCGGCCCGAGGTCGTCCACGGCATGGAGCAGATCTACGAGAAGTGGGTCGACGACTTCGGCGTGGACGGCTTCCGGGTCGACACGGCCAAGAACGTCGACATGCCCTTCTGGACCCAGTGGGCCACCGCGCTGGACCGGCACGCGGCGCAGCACGGCCGTCGGCACTTCTTCCTCTTCGCCGAGGCGTTCTCGGCGGACGCGTCCATCACGGCCCCGTACGTCACCCAGGGCCGGCTCGACGCGACGCTCGACTTCCCTTTCCAGGCCGCCGCCCGCAACTTCGCCTCCCGCGGCGGACCCGCCGACGACCTCGCCCACGTCTTCGCGCAGGACTACCGCTACAGCACGGACAAGACCAACGCCTACAGCGAGGTCACCTTCCTCGGCAGTCACGACATGGGACGCATCGGCACCTTCGTCGCCCAGGACAACCCCGGCGCGGGCGACGCCGAACTGCTGCGGCGGGACCGCCTGGCGCACGAGCTGATGTTCCTCTCGCGAGGCAACCCGGTCATCTACTCCGGTGACGAGCAGGGATTCACGGGCTCCGGCGGTGACGTGGACGCCCGCCAGACGATGTTCGCCTCCAAGGTCCCCGACTACCTGGACGACGACGAGATCGGCACCGACCGCACCGCGGCCTCCGACGCCTACGACACCACGCATCCCCTCTACCGGGCGGTCGCCGCCCTCTCCCGGCTGACCCGGCAACACCCCGCCCTGCGCGACGGCGCCCAGACCGAGCGCTACTCCCAGGGTTCCGTGTACGCCTTCACCCGCACCGACGTCCGCCGGGGGCGCGACTACATGGTCGCGTTCAACAACGCGACCGAAGACAGGACCGTCACCCTGCCGTCCGGTTCGGCGGACACGGCGTACCAGGCGCTGTACGGCACCACGGGCAGGGTGCGCAGCGACGCGGACGGGAAGATCACCGTAACCGTGCCCGCCCTGTCCTCGGTCGTGTACGAGGCGACACGGCCCCTCGCGCCGCCGACGGCCAAGCCCTCCCTCAGGCTCCACGCCCCGGACGCGGGCGCCGACGGAACCGTGGAGATCTCCGCCGGTGTCGGCGGCGGCGGATACGACCGGGTCGTCTTCGCCGCCCAGGTCGGCGACGGCGCCTGGCAGACCCTCGGCACCGCCGACCACGCCCCCTACCGGGTCACGCAGAACATCGCCGCGGACGTCCCGGCCGGCACGCCGCTCAGGTACAAGGCGGTCGTCGTCGACAGCGCGGGCAGGACCGCGAGCGACTTCGCCACGACGACCGCGGGCCAGGCGCCGGCGGCCCAGAAACCGACGGCGCGACGCCACTGGGCCGTCGTCCACTACCGGCGGCCCGACGGTGACTACACAGGTCTGCGGCTGCGGACGGCCGACGGCCGGACCGCCGACTTCAGCGGCCGGGACGCCTACGGAGCCTTCGCCTGGTTCGCCCCGGCCGAGGGCGCCACCGAGGTCCCCTTCACCGTGGAGAAGGACGGCACCGCCGACGGCCCCGAGCGCACCCTCGACTTCGCCGCGGCGCCGGAGGCATGGACCGAGCAGGGCAGCGACGCGGTGACACAGACCCGGCCCGCGGACGCGTACCCGGCGCAGGACCCGACGAAGGCGATCATCCACTACCACCGTCCCGACGGGGACTACGACGGCTGGGGCCTGCACGCCTGGACCGGCGCGGCGCACCCGCCGGAGTGGAACGACCCCATCCGGCCAGTGGGCCGGGACTCCTTCGGCCTGGTCTTCGAGGTCCCGCTGACCGACCAAGCGGACTCTCTCAGCTACATCCTGCACAAGAAGGAGGAGAAGGACGTCACCACGGACGAGGCCCTCGACTTCTCCCTCTACGGGCACGAGGTGTGGCGCGTGGCCGGCGACCCCGCCTACCTCACGCCGTCCCTCGGCGGCGCGTTCGGCCTCGACCTCGGGACGTCGGCCGCGACCTGGCTGGACGACACCACCGTCGTATGGCGGGGGACCGGCGCCGGGGTCGCCAGTCAGCAACTCGTGTACGCGCCGGACGGCGGCATCACCCTCCGGCAGGGGTCCCTGTCGGACGAGGGCCGCTGGCTGCGCCTGAACCCCGCGCAACTGACCGACGCGCAGCGGGCCGCCCACCCGCAGTTCTCGGACTACCAGGCCTTCACCGTCGACCCACGCGACCGCGGCCGGATCGCCGGGGCGCGGGCGAGCCGCCAGGTGATCGCCACCCAACGAGGGGAGGACGGCGCCCTGCTCGGCGCGACCACCGTGCAGCCGCTCTCCACTGATCCGGAAGCGCCCTGACCCAAAGCGCCCTGACCGAAAGCGCACTGCCCCAAAGCGCACTGACGACAAGGAAAGAGCCGCAACGTGACCGCACAACCCACCGCCCGCGGCAACCCGGGCGAACGACCGGCCGGACTCCGCCACCGGAGCCGCCCGGGCACCGTCACCCGTTCCGCCACCGTGGCCGTCACCGCCGCGCTCCTGGCCACGGTCCTGCACACCGCCCAGCCGGCGAGTGCGACGGAGAAGCCGCCCGCTCCGCCGTCGGACGCCCGACTGGCCGCGTCGGCATCCCGCCACGACATGACCCGTGAGCAGTTCTACTTCCTCCTTCCCGACCGGTTCGCCAACGGCTCCACGGCCAACGACCGGGGCGGTCTGACCGGCGACCGCACGGTCACCGGATACGACCCCACGGACAAGGGCTTCTACCAGGGCGGGGACCTCAAGGGGCTGATCGACAAGCTGGACTACATCAAAGACCTCGGCACCACCGCGATCTGGCTGGCCCCGATCTTCAAGAACAAGCCGGTGCAGGGCAACGGCGAGAGCGCCGCCTACCACGGCTACTGGATCACCGACTTCACCCGCGTCGATCCGCACTTCGGTACCAACGCGGACCTCGCGGAACTCATCCGCAAGGCCCACACCAAGGGCATGAAGGTCTTCTTCGACGTCATCACCAACCACACGGCCGACACCATCACCTATGCCGAGAAGACCTTCGGATACCGCAGCAAAGGCGCCTATCCCTACCTCGACACCGAAGGCCGCCCCTTCGACGACAGCAAGGGGATGCGGAAGGTCGACGCGCGCGGCCTTCCCTACACACCGCAGGTCAACCCGGCCGAACAGAACGTCAAAGCCCCGGCATGGCTGAACGACCCGACGATGTACCACAACCGCGGGGACTCCACCTTCGTCGGTGAGAGCGGCCTCTACGGCGACCACACCGGCCTGGACGACCTGTGGACAGAACGCCCTGAAGTCGTGCACGGCATGGAGCAGATCTACGAGAAGTGGGTCAAGGACTTCCGCATCGACGGCTTCCGTGTCGACACCGTCCGCAACGTCGACATGCCGTTCTGGACCCAGTGGGCGACGGCCCTCGACGCGTACGCCGCGAAGAAGGGCCGGAAGAACTTCTTCATCTTCGGCGAGACACTGTCCTCCGACCCTGCCGTCACCTCGCCGTACGTACGGCAGGGCCGCCTCGACGCCACGCTCGACTTCCCGCTGCAGGACGCGATCCGCCAATACGCCTCCCAGGGCAGGGCGGCCGACCGGCTCGCCGACGTCTTCGCGCAGGACTACCGCTACACCACCGACAAGGCGAACGCCTACGAGGAGGCGACCTTCCTCGGCAACCATGACATGGGCCGCATCGGCGGCTTCCTGCTCAAGGACAACCCGAAGGCGGACGACACCGAACTCCTCCGGCGGGACCGCTTCGCCCACGAACTGATGTTCCTCTCGCGGGGCAACCCGGTCATCTACTCCGGCGACGAGCAGGGCTTCACCGGCGCCGGCGGCGACAAGGACGCCCGCCAGACGATGTTCGCCTCCAAGGTCCCCGACTACCTCGCCGACGACGAGATCGGCACCGACCGCACGGCCGCCTCGGACGCGTACGACACCTCCCACCCGCTGTACCGCGCGATATCCGCGCTGTCCCGGCTCACCCGGCAGAACCCGGCGCTGCGCGACGGCGTCCAGACCGAGCGCTACGCCAACGACTCCGTGTACGCGTTCTCGCGCACGGACACCCGCCGGGGCAGCGACTACCTGGTCGCGTTCAACAACGGCTCCGAGGCGAGGACCGTGGAGATCCCCACGAGTTCGGCCGGCATGACCTACCGGGGTCTGTACGGCACCACCGCAACGGTGACCAGCGGGACGGACACCAAGGTGACCGTCACCGTCCCGGCGCTGTCGTCCGCGGTCCTGAAGGCGACGCAGCGGCTGGGCACCCCGGCCACGCCGCCCTCCCTCACGCTCCGGGCCCCGGCGCCGGGCGCGACCGGAGACGCCGACGTCTCCGCGGAGGTGAGTGGTGGCGGCCTGAACCGCGTCGTCTTCGCCGCCCAGGTCGGCAACGGCTCCTGGCACACGCTCGGCACCGCCGACCACGCCCCCTACAAGGTCACACAGCGCCTGCCCGACACGGTGAAGCAGGGCACCCCGCTGCGCTACAAGGCCGTGGCGGTCGACCTCGGGGGCCGCACCGCGAGCGCCCTGGCCGGCTCCACGGCGGGCCAGGCACCGGTGGCGCAGCCGCCGAGCGCCGTGCACCGTGACTACGCCGTCGTGCACTACCTGCGCACGGACGGCGACTACACCAACTGGCGCCTCGAATCCTCCGGCCAGTCGGCCGAGTTCACCGGGCGCGACGCCTACGGCGGCTTCGCCTGGGTCAAGCCGGAGGACGGCGCGAAGAGCGTGACCTACACGGTCACCGGCAACGGCACCGCGGACGGCCCGCAGCGCACCATCGACCTGACGAAGACGGGCGAGGTCTGGATCCGGCAGGGCGACGACGGCCAGGCGGACACGGCACCGCAAGGGGCGTACCCGGCCCCCGACGCGACGAAGGCCGTGATCCACTACCACCGGGCCGACGGCGACTACGACGGCTGGGGCCTGCACACCTGGACCGGCGCCAAGAACCCCACCGACTGGTCCGGCCCGCTCACGCCGGTGAGGAAGGACGTGTTCGGCGTGACCTTCGAGGTGCCGCTCGCCGAAGGCGCGACGTCCCTCAGCTACATCATCCACAAGGGCGACCAGAAGGACATCGCCGCCGACCGGTCGCTGGACTTCGGAACCTACGGCAAGGAGGCCTGGCTGATCAGCGGTGACAGCAACTACCTTCTGCCGACCGTGGGAGGCGCGCCGGACCTTGACCTGGGCACGGCGAAGGCGCGGTGGATCGACTCGGACACGGTCGTGTGGAAGGTGAAGGTCACCGATTCCACCAGCCAGCAACTCGTGTACGCCCCGCACGGAGGCATCACCGTCAAGGACGGCGCGCTGTCCGACGAAGGGTACTGGCTGCGGCTGATCCCGACGAAGCTGACGGACGCACAGAAGTCGGCACACCCGGAGCTGGCGGACGACCCGGCGTTCACGATCGACCCCCGCGACCGCGACCGGATCCCTGCGGCACTGCGCGCCCAGGTGATCGCGACGCAACGGGCGGCCGACGGAGCCCTGCTTGCCGCCAACGGAGTCCGCATCTCCTGACCGTACCGTCCTGCACCGCGAAACGGGCACGAGGTGGAGGCCGCCGCACAGTGATGCATTTGACTTGGCGTCGGATTCCCAGCCCGTTCTTGGTCGGCAGGGCGGTCAGGCCGATGAGGTCTTCTCAGCGCAGGCCGAGGAGTTCGCCCTTGCGGAGTCCGGTGCCACGGCCCTCGGGCTGCTCCTCGGGTTCGCGCCCCGGCTCGTCCTGTCCGTCGCCGGCGGTCAGCCGCGCACGTGCAGCCCGAAACCCGTGCGGCCCGCGGGCTCCAGTCCCTCCTTCAGGTGCAGCGAGGGGATCTCGTAGTCGCCGAAGTTCTGCCGCCGGAACGCGATCGGCTCGGTCGACTCCAGGGTGAGCAGGCGCTGCTCCCAAGCCTTGGCGACGTCCGGGTAGTCCTCGCCGGTCAACCGGTCGGTGCCGTACAGCACGAACGGCGGCAGCACCTCGATGCCGGGGTAGTAGAGGATGCCGTGGTGGATCGGGAACAGCAGATCGTCGATGGGGCCGTTGATCCCGCGAGCGGCGTAATGCGACTCCGGGCCGCCGACGGTCACCGACAGCAGCGCCTTCCTGCCCGCGAGGGTCCCTTCGCCGAAGCGCTCGCCGTACCTGGTGTCGCTGTGCTCGCCGACGCCGTAGGCGAAGTGGTAGGTGAACACCCGGTCCACCCAACCTTTGAGGATCGCGGGCATCGTGTACCACCACAGCGGAAACTGGAAGATGATCGTCTCAGCCCACAGCAGCTTCTCCTGCTCGGCGAGGACGTCCGGGGTGAGCGTCCCGGCGTCGAAGGCCCGGCCCGAGTCCAGGGCGACCTTCAGCGGACTTGAGGCGTTGGGGCCGTAGTCCGCGGCGTCCACGACCGCCTTCCAGTTCATCGCGTACAGATCGCTCACCCGTACCTCGTGCCCGGCGGTCTCCAATGTGGACACCGCGAGGTCCTTCAGCGAGCTGTTGAGCGACTTCGGCTCCGGGTGGGCGTAGACGATCAGCGTCTTCATGGGAACTCCTTGGGATCGGGTCCTTTCGATTCTGGGCGCCGCGGCGTCCGGCGTTCAGGGGCGCCTCTTCCGTCGGACGGGACTTCCTGGTATTGGCAGGGCCACCTTCACACGGGCACCACCGAGGCGATACTGGGGGCATGGACGATCTTGCGGGCTTCCTGCGGACCCGGCGTTCCCGGATCGACCCGGCGGCCGTCGGCATCTCCACCGACAGCCGTCGTCGGGTCGAAGGCCTGCGCCGCGAAGAGGTCGCGCACCTGTCGGGAGTCAGCGTCGACTACTACGTACGCCTGGAGCAGGGCCGCGCGACCCAGCCCTCCGAGCAGGTCCTCGACGCGCTCGCCCGCGTCCTCGGCCTCGACGAGACTGAACGCGGGCACCTCTACCGGCTCGCCCGGCAGCGCCGCCGCCGCGCGAAGGCGCCGGGCGGGCGGGTCCGGCCGGAGCTGCTGCGCGTCCTCGACCTGGTCACCGACGCACCCGCGCTGATCATGGACCACCGTCTGGACGTGCTCGCCGGGAACCGCCTCGCCGGGCTCCTCTACGGCCGGCCGATGCCGGGCCTGAACACCGCCCGGCACATCTTCCTTGAGGAGACCGAGCGCGGCCTTTACGCGGACTGGGAGAAATGCACCCTCGACGTGGTCGGGCACCTGCGCCTGGCCGCGGGCAAATACCCCGAGGACCCTCGCCTGGCCTCGCTCATCGGCGAGCTGGCGATGGGCAGCGAGCGCTTCCGCCGCCTCTGGGCCCGCGCGGACGTGCGCGCCCGCACACATGGATGCAAGGCGTACCGGCACCCGCTGGTCGGACTGCTGGAACTGCACCAGGAGAACTTCGCGCTACCTGACGAATCAGGCATGGAGCTGCTGGTGCTGTCCGCGGCCCCCGACAGCCCCGCCGAGGACGGGCTGCGCTTGCTCGCGGGCCTGGGCGCGGACAGCAGTGACGCGCAGCCCACAGTGAACGCTCAGGTCCGCGAGTAACTCAACGACGCCCACGACGAGGGCTTCTTCGAACTGGCGGTCGACGCGGCGCTGTTCCAGTGCGGCGGCCTGACCGCGAAGCGGCACGGTGAGGGAGACCTGGCTGACCGGGCCGGTGCCCAGGGCGGTTCGTCCGATGTGTTGGCAGTCGGGAGCCACCCCACCTGTCACTCCCCGCGCGCGCTGCGTCTGGGCGACCGACCGCTCCAACTGCTGTGCGCCGTCCAGGACATCGACCTGGCCGCCAAGGGTTTGCAGGGAATCCAGACTGTCGGTCGCGCCGGTATCGCACGTCGCCACGATGTCCGGTGTCTGGTGAACCACCCGCAGAAGGTGGTGACTTGGGGCACGTGGTGAGGCAAGGTCAGCAGGACCCCCCGCGCTGTCCAGAGATACCGGAGGCCAGAGTGCGTACCCGCACCGTCCCGACCCTGCTGCTGTCCGCCGCCCTCACCGCGGGCGTCCTCGTCACGACCGCGGCCCCCGCCATCGCCGCGGAAACGGCCGTCACCGCCGAGGCGTCCTTCGCGGACCAACTGCGCGCGATACCCGGCGTGACCCTCACCGGCGTCACCGACAAGGGCGGCTACCCGCTCTACTCGCTCACCATCACCCAGCCGATCGACCACAGCAAGCCCGAACTCGGTACCTTCGGGCAGCGCTTCACCCTCTGGCACAAGTCGGTCACCAAGCCGGTCGTCTTCTACACCGGTGGCTACGGTCTCTCCAGCTCCACCCGTGAGCCCACCGCGATTGTCGACGCCAACCAGCTCAGCGTCGAGCACCGCTTCTTCGGCCCCTCCCGGCCGGCCGACGTCGACTGGTCGAAGATGACCGTCTGGCAGGAGGCGAGCGACGAGCACGCCATCGTCGAGGCGATCCGCCCGCTGTACGACAAGAGCTCCAAGTGGCTCGGCACCGGTGGCAGCAAGGGCGGTATGACGCAGACGTACCACCGCCGCTACTACCCCGAGGACCTCGACGCGGTCATCGCCTACGTCGCTCCCGACGATGCCAACAACCATGACGACAACGGCTACGAGCGGTTCTTCGAGACCGTTGGCACGAAGGAGTGCCGTGACGCGCTGAACGCGGTCCAGCGCGCGATGCTCGAACGCCGCGACACCCTGCTTCCCAAGTTCGAGGCGACGGCGAAGGAGAAGGGCTACACCTTCACCAACACCCTCGGCACCACCGATCGTGCCTACGAGTTCGCCGTCCTGGACCAGGTCTGGAACTTCTGGCAGTCCGGCACCGCCGCCGACTGCCCGACCGTCCCGGACGCCGAGACCGTGTCCGACGACGACCTCTACACCTGGGCGCTCGGCCACGGCCTGTCCATCTACGAGGACAGCTCACTCGGCGCCAACGGCTCCGGCCCCTACTACCGACAGGCCGCCGCTCAGCTGGGCTGGGCCGACCTGAAGTTCAAGCACCTCAAGGGCGTCCGCCACTACCCGGACATCTACCAGCCCAACTCGGTGCTGCCTGCCGACATGCGCACCGACTACAACGGCAAGGCCGTCTCCGACGTCGACAAGTGGGTGCGCAGCGACTCCGAGCGCATGATGTTCGTATACGGGCAGAACGACCCATGGAGCGCCGAGCAGTTCGAGCCAAGCTCCCACGACTCGTACAAGTACATCGTTCCCGGTTCCAACCACGGCGCCCGTATCTCCTCTCTGCCCGCCGACCAGCGGGACGAGGCCACCGCCACGATCAAGCGCTGGGCCGGACAGTGAGAGTCCGCCCGGTGGACGGCTGACATGTGAACGGGCCCGTCCGGCGTCGCCGGACGGGCCCGCCACTCCCCGGTCGTGACCACAGCTGTTCAGCTCTGTCAGGTCCTCCTTTCGGCGTAAGTCACAGAGCCGTCATACTGGGATATATGCACTCAAAGACTGCTGAATCCGCCACGCAGTCCGTGGCGAACCCAGACGTTCTGTGCAGCACTTCGACGTACTCCGGGAGACGACGATGAGCGAGCAGCCGCTCCTCCTGCCCTATGCCGATCCGGCCTTCGTGACCAACCCGTTCCCGTTCTATCGACAGCTGTGCGAGGAGGGCCCGGTGCGGCGCGCGGTCATCGTCGGCGGCCTGGAGGCCTGGCTGGTCACGCGCTATGAGGACGGCCTCGCCGCGCTCAGCGACCCGCGCCTGAGCAGCGATGTCCGCGACGCGTCGGACCCCCGGCTCCTGGAACAGCTGCCGGTGACGGAGCGCGAGTCCATGCTGCGCAACATGCTCCGGGCGAACCTGCCCGACCACACCCGCCTGCGTCGCCTGGTCTCGAAGGCGTTCACCGCGCGCCGGGTGGCCGAACTGCGGCCCCGTGTCCAGGCCATCACCGACGGGCTGCTCGACGCGATCGTGCAGGCCGGCCGCGCGGACCTCGTCGCCGACTTCGCGCTGCCGCTTCCGGTCACGGTGATCAGCGAGCTGCTCGGGGTGCCCACGATGGACCGGTACGACTTTCAGCGGTGGACCGACGACATGATCCTCCGGGGACCCGAGCCGCCGGACCCGACCGTGGTCGACGGTGCCTGGCAGCAGATGCGCGCGTACCTGATCAAGCTTCTGGAAGCCAAACGGGCCAACGCCGGAGACGACCTGCTCAGCGCTTTGATCATCGCTCGGGACGAGGAGCAGCGGCTGGACGAGGACGAGCTGATCGCCATGGCGTTCCTGTTGCTGGTGGCCGGATACATCACCACGGTCAACCTGATCAGCGGCGGCATCGCCGCACTGCTCGCTCACCCCGACCAGCTTCAGCTGCTGCGGGACGATCCGGCGCTGCTGCCGGACGCGATCGAGGAGTTCCTACGCTACGACGGACCGGTCAACCCCGGTATCGCCCGCTTCGCGCGCGAGAACCTCGAGATCGCAGGCGTGAGGATCCCGCGCGGCGCCACCGTGCTGGTGGCCTCCGCCATCGCCGACCGGGATCCGGCGCGGTTCCCGGACCCCGATCGTCTGGACATCACCCGTCGGGACAACGCCCACCTCGCGTTCGGGCACGGAATTCACTACTGCCTGGGCGCCCCGCTGGCCCGGCTGGAGGGCCAGGTCGCCATCGGGAGTGCCCTGCGCCGCCTTCCCGGTCTGGCCCTGGCCGTGCCGCCGGGCGAGCTGCAGTGGAGGCCGAGCGGCCTGCGCGGCCCCGAGCGCCTGCCCGTCACATTCACGCCCGGGTTCATGCCCGACGGCACCGGCCCGGCCGTTCCGGCTTGATCCGGACAGGGTCCCTTCGGCGGGCTGCCGTCGCTGGTGCGGGTGGACGACCTTCCCGCCTGCACGCCGTACCGCAAGCGCACGGTGGAGGCTCTGAACGACGCGGTGGAGGAGATGCTGCTGGTCTCCTTGCCCGGATACAGGCGCCGGGCCTGGCCGACCGGAGCACGCCATCCCGATCCCGTCGATGCGCGGGCCTCAAGGACGACAGCACGCCCCGGCAGGCGCGGGAAGCAGACCCGACCCCCCTGGACGGCGAGATGGAGGTGTTCGACGCAACCGACCCGGCCCGGCACCTGGGAAAGGCCTGCCTCGCCCAGACCGCGACGCTCCAGCAGCGCCGGGCTCTCAGTTCGGTCAGGGAGAAGAAGGCCCGTGCGCGGATCGCGGGCAAGCGGCAGCCCGAGAGGCGGGCACCACGTCGCCCCGGTTTCGGCCAGCCCGTTCCACCATCGACGGTGAACGCCGGGGTTGAGATGCCAGAGGACCGCCTTAAGGGCATCACGAGCAGGCGGAGGTCTGTTCGTCTCCGCGGGGAGAACATCGTGAGCGATGCTCCGTGTCTACATCAGACCGCCTCTCAGGACACGATCGAGCGCTGCCCGGCCTGCGGGTCCCCATGTCGGCTTGCCGCCAGGAAGGCCCCGATCTCCGTTCTGGCCCATAAGCATGAGGAACAGGCTTTTCAGAGCAGCCAGCCCGCGAGCGCGCCGGATCGTCGCCTCGTCCGCATGCGCGTACACGTCGAAGAAGCGTGAGGCGGCGCCCGCGGGAAGGACCACCCATGCGGCCGAGAGGTCCCACGCCGGATCGCCGGCGAACATGTCACCGAAGTCGATCACACCCGAGAGCGTCCCGTCCGAGGCGACGACATTTGCGGGATGAAGGTCACCGTGCACCCATACCGGCGGGCCCTCCCACTCGGGGGCCGCTACGGCATCTTCCCAGACGGCCCGGACCTCGTCGGCAATACTGCCGGGTGCAACGGCTTGAAAGAAGTGGTCGAAGCCGTCCGTGCACTTCTTGGGGTGAGCGCCGCGGTCGGAACTGGTCGGCGCCTCGGCGGGCGCCTCCACATGGAGCGCCCTGAGGAAGCCCGCCAGAGTGTCGGCCGCGTGGTCGCCGCGGCTGATCGAGGTGTAGTCCAGTGGCTCGCCGGGAACCCACGTCATAATGGTCCAGGGCTTCGGGAAGCGCGCGGACGGTTCACCGATCCGCACAGGGTTCGGGACCGGGAGCGGCAGGCGCGGGGCCAGGACGGGCAGCCATCGGCACTCCTTGCGCTGGAGATCCGGGGCACGTTCTGTACGCGGCATGCGCACGGCCAACTCGTCCCCAAGGCGCCACTGTTGATTGTCCCATCCGCCCGCTACTTCGCGGATGGCCAGCCCTGCAAGGTCCGGATGCTGCTCCTGCAACAGGTCGTGGACCAGATCTGCGGTGATCTCGATCTCGGCGTCGGTCATGCGAAGCCACAGTACTGGGGCAGGCGGAGCGGCGGGGTCGTCAGCGTTGCAGAAGTCGTCGAACAGCACGTTGAGCCCGTAGTCCAGGTCCTCAAACTCCTCCGGCTGCAGCCACACGTCGTGTCGCCACGAGGGACTCGCCAGAGCGAAAACCGCCGCCACAACATGCAATCGAAAGGCGAGGAACCACAGACCTGCCCTGCCCGATTCCCCGCCTCGCAGCGCGATGCCCGCCGCGGAGCGGATCTCGGCCAGGTCAGGCAATCCCCGAACGTCATGACCGGGCTCTGCCGCTTTGTCCGCGTCTCAACACGCAGGCGGGTTGGTCTGGCCATGAGGGCTGGCCGGCCCGTCGGCGCTGGCAAGGGAGAGGGAGTGTCTCAGTCGACGATGACGGCCATCTTGCCCATCGCCGCACCTGCTTCCAATGGAACGTCAGAGAGCGGAATATCGGGGCTGCCCACGACGAAGGTGCTGCCGAAGAAACTGAGTTGTACGCCGGTGGGGAGATCGGTGATCGGGTTGAAGTCGCGTACTGGCTCGAAGCCCTCGGGCACCGCCGCCAGTTCGGCCCATCCCAGTGACGAGTTCACCGCGACCACGTTGGTGGCCGGTACGGTGACCAGCTCGGCGTAGCTGCCGTTTCGGGTGCGGCCCATGCCGCCGACAACCGTCACCGCCATCCCCCAGCCGACCGGCCGACCCTTCCGCAGGCCGGGCAAGCCGTTCGGAGCGCGCCGCCTATCACACAGCAACGCCGCGCGCCCCTGACAGCGATGGACCGGCCCGAGGACGGCCGCCCCCTAGCGGGCCGGTCTTGGGGGGATGGGCCCGGTCATCGGTGTGCAAGGCGCACCGTGCGGGCGGGCCGCCCGTTACGGGCGCAGTTCCAGGGTGATGTGCGGGGCCAGTGCGTTCAGGAAGTCGGGTGCGTCGAAGATCTCGCCGGCGGAGGCCACGCCGGCCGTCCTGGTCTGCCCGGTGAGGATGCGGTCGACCGCTTCCACCGCGAGCGGTGCGGTGACGGCGTAGATGTCCTGGCCGCGGGCTGCGGCACGCCGTTCGGTGTCGCCGGAGCGCACGACGACGTCGACGAGGAAGGTCTGTGCGGACCGCCCGTGCTCGTCGACCGCGGTGGGAGTGGGCGCGTCCGGGGCTACCACGCCGCTGGCCGCCTCGGTGGTCATGTAGGTGCGCACGTCGGGGATGGACAGGTGGCTGGGGATCGTCACGACGTCGGCCATCGTGAACTCGCCGATGACTGCCCGGGCGCCCATCGGCTCCGGGAAGGGCCACTTCAGGGTGGGCAGGTCGTCGTTGTGGTACTCCAGCTGCCCGTTCGCGAAGCGGACCCGGCGGCCACCACGCCGCTCGACGGAGACCTTGCCCGCGGCGCGCGTCCCCTCCGTTGGCTCCCAGCTGTTCAGACCGTACGCGATGTGCGCCTCGTCGGCCTCGGTCCAGTCGCCCATCGCGGCGGTGGCCAGCAGGTCGCCGAGGCCGCCGTAGAAGGCCATCGCGGGGACGATCACTGTGCCCGCGTCGCGGGCACGGTCCGTGAAGTGCGCGAAGGTGTCGGCGTTGGCCTCGATCTCGGCCGCCACATCGACGTATGGGATCCCGGCACGCAGGGCTGCTTCGATCACGGGGGCGGCCGTCGTGGCGAAGGGCCCCGCACAGTTGATGACGGCTGCCACGCCGTCCAGCGCGCGGTCGAGCGAGACCGGGTCGTCGACCGACGCAGGACGGACATCGAGTCCGGGGTACTTGTCCGCCAGCGCCTTCAGCTTGTGGACGTCGCGCCCGGCCAGGACCGGGACGAATCCGCGCTCCTGGAGGTGTGCCACAACGAACCGGCCGGTGTGCCCGTATGCGCCGTACACCGTCACCGTCTGCCCCGCTGCCATGACTTCTCTCCTGTGCTCCGAACCGATCAACTGCAAGCATCCTGGCATTGTTGAACCATCAACCGTGAGTGTCTGGAACGACATGCCCCGTACACTTTCGGACATGAGAGCAGTCGCGCTGGCCATCACCGACGGGATGCTGCACTTCGAACTGTCCGTGGCCCACGAGGTCTTCGGCTCCGCCCCGGCCGCGGTCACCGTTCCCTGGTACGACCTCACGGTCTGCGGGCCGGACATCGTGCCCTTCGGCCGGTTCCACCTGGAGCCCGACCACGGCCTCGACCACCTGCAGAGCGCCGACACCGTGATCGTCCCCGGCTGGGCCGACGTCGACGTGAACCCGCCCGCCGAACTGGTCGACGCGGTGCGCGCGGCCCACGACGCTGGCGCACGCGTGGCCTCCCTGTGCACAGGTGCGTTCGTCCTGGCCGAAGCCGGCCTGCTGGACGGGAAGCGCGCCACCACCCACTGGGCCCACACCGACGTCCTGGCCGCCCGCTACCCCGAGGTGGAGGTTGACCCGGACGTGCTCTACGTGGACAACGGGAGCGTGCTCACCTCCGCCGGCAAGGCCGCCGCGCTGGACCTGTGCCTGCACCTGGTCCGCCTCGACCACGGCTCGTCGATCGCCAACGCCGTCGCCCGCCGCCTGGTCGTCCCACCGCACCGGTCCGGCGGCCAGGCCCAGTTCGTCACCGCCCCGGTGCCCGCCCAGGACGAGCACCCGCTCACCGCCCTGTTCCCGTGGATCATCGAGCGGCTCGACCAACCGCTGACCGTGGAGGACCTGGCCCGCCAGGCCCGGATGAGCTCACGCCACCTGGGCCGCCACTTCCGCGCGGCAACCGGTACCACTCCTCTGCAATGGCTGCTGGCCCAGCGGATCCGCCACGCCCAGGAACTGCTGGAGAAGTCCGACGACAGCATCGACACCATCGCAGCGGCCACCGGCATGGGCACCGCCACGACACTGCGCCGCCACTTCAACCGCACCCTCGGCGTCCCGCCGGACACCTACCGCCGCACCTTCCGCTCACGAACCCACTAGGCGCTGTCCGGTCTGTCCGGTCGATCTTGTGGTCTTGCGGCGAGTGTCAGGCGCTGTCGAGCAGCTCGTGCTTGGCACTCTGGAAGTTCGCCAGGGCCTGCGGCACGTTGTCGAAGTAGTCGTTCCAGAAGCTGGGGCGTTGCCTTCTTACCGAACTGGGCCGGGGTGATGTGCGGTACCGGTAGATGATCCCGTCGATGATGCGCCGGCGGTCGGCGAACGGACGCCCTTTCTTACCGACGTTGCGGGGAAGAAAGGGCGCCAGGCGTGCCCACTGCTCGTCGGTCAGCAGGGGCAGGCGCCCGCTCGTAATCACCGAGGCTTGTAGGCGGTGGCCAGCACAGAGACAGTGACCAGGTTGGGCAGGTGGCCGTCATCGCTCAGGTCTGCACGGCTCAAGTGGCGTGCGCTCGGTGTCATCCCCACCAAGTCCAGGGCCTCCAGCCCGACCAGAGCCATCGGGTATTCCACCTGTTCCGTAACGACGGCCTCGAAGTAGGGAGCCAGTGCCTGCTGTAGGCGCTGTTCCTTGGCCGGGTCGATGGTGACCATCGCAGGCACCCGGCCGCGCAGCTCGGCCAGGTGCCGCCCAGTAGGACGGACCACGATCAGCCGGCCAGCCGGGCGGAGCACTCGGCAGAACTCGGCTGGATTGCGCGGGGCGAACACGTCCAACACCACATCCGCCACCTCGTCAGCCAGCGGGAAGGGACGGAAGACATCCCAGGTCGCCGCAGCGGCTCGTTCATGGGCTCGCGCTGCCGAGCGCAGCGCGCGCACCGACGTGTCCAGGCCCAGACCGCGGGCGCCGGGCAGCTGGTCGAGGACGCCGGCCAGGTAGTAGCCCGTGCCGCACCCGACGTCCACGACCGTGCCCCGCTCAGGCACGGAATCGGCCGCCAGGCGGGCCACGGCTTGGCGGATGGGCGCGTACCTGCCGGTGGCCAGGAAGCGGTCCCGAGCCTGGACCATGGCCGCGTCGTCGCCGCTCGTGGCGCGGGTGCCCGTCAGGAGGCTGACGTAGCCGTGGCGGGCGATATCGAAGGTATGGCCCGCGGGACAGCACAGGGCGCCGCGGTCGGGGTACAGGCGGCGCGTGCGGCACGTCGGGCAGCGCAGCAGGTCGAGGGACAGTTCGAGGGCAGAGGGAAGCAACACGGGCACGAGGCGCTCCTGGCAAGGCTGAAGGGAAGAGACCGTGCCTGCACGTGCACGCAGAAGGTCACTGCCTCAGGGAGGAACGGGCAGTGCCAGGAATGTGGTTCATGCCGCAGGCACACCAAGGAGGGCGACGTCGTCCGACATCGCCCTCAACGCCTTCCGATCACAGGAAGCAGCAGTGCGGGGTGCTCATGAATGCCACGCCATGAGTTTACGAGCCTCGACGAAGCCTTCATATCCGCCGAAGTTGAGAGACACGGCACGGGATGCGTTCGCGGAAGTGGCATGCTTCCGGGGGAAGTTGTACGCGTGTCTGACCGCGCGTGGCGACGCGCGTCGCGGGCATGGGGCTCTCTACGGCGGCCTCAACCAGGGACGGGTCAACGTTGCCCTGCCATGACCGGGCCTTTTGCCACACGTTCGGCCGGGGCGAGGGCAGACAGCAGATGGTCCTGGGCTGGCCCTACTCCATCGTGGCCGCGCTCGAGATCGGCCGCACGTCCTGGCCGTGCTGGACGCCGGTTATGACGCACCCCGCATCGCTCACCTGCTGGGCGATCTGCCGGTCGAGATCCTCGGTCGCCTGCGCTCCGACCGCGTCATGCGGCGGCCGACACCGCCACGGGTCTACGACCCCAGGGGCGGCCGACCGCCCAAGCACGGCCTGGCTCGACCACGGTGGACCGCTGCCCATCATCGGGGCACCGTCATCCGCCTGGTCGTGGAGCGGCTGCCCCGTTCGCAGCTCGGAGGCGGCCGACCGGTGGACGTGGCTGGTGATCGCGTATCAACCAACCGCGGATGCGAAGGCCTGGCGGGACTCCGGCCCGGCCGAGCAGAGCACTGCCTGGGTGTGACCGCGCTCGGCGACGGCGCCTACATCAGCACCGGCCTGATCGTCCCGCACCAGGGCGAGGAAGAAGACACTGCCGCCCACCGCAAGGTCCGTGCTTGCACAACCTCGCCATGGCAGGGTGAAGCAGCAGGCCAGCAGTCACCCAGACATGCCCGCCACCAGGCCTTCTGCAACACCCTTTAGGTTCTGTCTCTTTGGTCAGCGTCGTGCCCAGATGAGGATGGCCTCGAGGTGGAGTGCGGTCTGGTAGGCGATGGCGTCCGCGACCGGCCCAGTGCCGCGAGCACGAACGTGACGCTGATGAGCAGGGCCCAGGCGCCGAACTTGCCGACGCCGACGGGCTGCCAGCCGTGCAGTTGGTACGGGTAGCGCCAGGCGCCCACATAGGTGGCGAGGTTCTCCGCCACCCACAGGAAGAACCCGATCAGGACGAACGACAGCGCCAGCGGCATGCTCCGCCGTACCCCGCGCACCGTGAAGCGTACGGAGGTGCCCGCGGTGACGGCCACGAGGAGGGCCGCGAGGAGCCAGCGGACGTCGGGCAGCCAGTGGTGGCTGAAGAAGTTGACGTAGACGCCGGCAGCCACCAGTGCCGTCGCCCGTGGCCGGTAGCGGCACAGTTCCAGTTCGAACAGATGCCAGGCTCGGCAGATGTAGCTGCCCACGGCCGCGTAGAGGAAACCCCCGTAGAGGGGAACGCCCGCGAACTTCAGCACGGCTGGTTCCGGGTAGCTCCACGAGCCCTGCGACACCTTCACCAGCTCGAACGCGAGGCCGATGACGTGGCAGGCGCTGATGACAGCGACGTCCCGTCCGCTCTCCCAGCCGCGCCGCCAGAACAGCAGCGTGAGCAGCACGCCGTAGCCGACGAGCAGGTCGTAGCGGGCCACCGGTAACCGTGGCAGCAGTGTCGACGCCGCCACTCCGGACAGCAGGGCGATGGCGAAGGCGCAGGCCCGGGTCTGGGTCCAGGTGAAGTCGAGCAGCTGGCCGATCAGGGACGCCGGGGGGCCGGCCGGTTTTGTACTGAGCATGGTGAGTAGAGGGACGGTGCGCGGCCCCCTTCCGGTTGCCGCGGACACCCACTGACTCGCGCGCCCGCCACGGTGTTGAGGCGGCCCGGAAGAGAGCGACGGCGCTTGTTACTCGGACGCTGGCAGCGTCGGCTCTGAAACGCGGGGATCCGGCTTGATGGATCCCTCGCCGTCGACTCTCTCAAGGCCGATGACGCAGGGGCGCGCTCGCGCATCTACCAGCAGAACAGCATCCCCACCTGCTGCCCTCACCGGAACAGCGAACGCAACCCTCAAGAGCGCCGTATGAAGCCAAGAAGGCCGTCATCTCCGGCACTGGGTGCGTCTTCCCGCAGGCGTCCAACGTGCTCCATGAAGGAAGTCGCGCAGCGCATCAAGGACGCCCAGGCCAGTGGGCTGCCCGGCGTCTACGGCAGCCGCACCGTCCTCACTCACCTCTGCGGCGACGGGCAGATCCAGGACAACCGCGACAAGGCATGCCTGCGCCGCCTGCGCCGCCCAACGCCCCGGACCCTAGACCCCTGGACCACGGATGACGTGTGGGGAATATCACGCCCACAGGCCTACCTACTGGTCGGTATGGTCACGGGCAGCCGCGAACGACAGGAGGCGCGATGTCCGCGACCAACCGCCAGATCCGTCTGGCAGCCCGCCCCGTGGGCGAAGTGAAACCCGAAGACTGGGAGCACCACAGCGAATCCCTCGAGGAACCGGGCCCGGGCCGGTTCACGGGCCGGACGCGCGTCATCTCCCTGGATCCGGCCATGCGGGGCTGGCTGGACGACCGCCCCTCCTACCTGCCGCCGGTGGGCATCGGGGAGGTGATGCGCGCCGGGTCGGTCATCGAGGTCACCGCATCCAACCACCCCGGCTTTCAACCGGGTGATCACGTGGTCGGCACGTTCGGCGTCCAGGAGTACGTGGTCTCCGACGGCCGGGGCGCGATGAAGATCGACACCTCGCTCGCCCCGCCCTCGACGTATCTGGGAGCGCTGGGTATGCCCGGCATGACCGCCTACTTCGGCCTGCTGGACGTCGGGGCGCTGAAGGACGGCGAGACCGTCGTGGTGTCCGGGGCCGCCGGCGCGGTCGGCACCATCGCGGGTCAGATCGCGAAGGCCAAGGGCTGCCGGGTCGTGGGCATCGCCGGAGGGCCGGAGAAGTGCGCGCTGCTCACCGACGAACTCGGATTCGACGCGGCGATCGACTACCGGGCCGACGACGTCAAGAAGGCGCTGCGCGAGCACGCCCCCGACGGCATAGACGTCTACTTCGACAACGTCGGAGGGGACATCCTCGACACCGCGCTGACCCGGCTGGCGATGCACGCGCGCGTCGTGGTCTGCGGTGCGATCAGCCAGTACAACAACACCACCCCGGTCAAGGGCCCCTCGAACTACCTCTCGCTGCTGGTGCGCCGCGCCAGGATGGAGGGCTTCGTCGTCTTCGACTACGCCAAGCGCTACACGGAGGCGGCGCAGGAGATATCCGCCTGGATCGGCGCCGGCCACATCAAGGTCAAGGAACACGTGGTGAGGGGCACCGTGGACGACTTCCCCGAGACGTTGCAAATGCTCTTCCGCGGCGAGAACGTCGGCAAGCTCGTGCTGGAGCTGGCATGACCGCCGCCGAGAGCGGGGCCGCCGCCGTGCGGGAAGAGCAGAGAGACGGTGCTGCGCTGCAGGGAAAGGTGGCGATCGTTACCGGCGCTGCCAGCGGGCTGGGCCGGGCCACGGCGGTGGCACTGGCGAGGGCGGGGGCGCGCGTGGTCGTCGCGGACCTCGACGCGCGGGGCGGCCGGGAAGTGGCCGACATGGTCGGCGGCCATTTCCGCGCCTGCGACGTGTCCGACTTCGACGCCAACCGTGCGCTGGTCGAGTTCACCCAGGAGCAGTACGGCGGCGTCGACATCGCGCTCCTCAACGCGGGGGTGGTGACCGGATGCGGCGTCGGCGAGGACTTCTCCGCGGCGCGCTACCGCCGGGCGATGGGGGTCAACCTCGACGGCGTGGTCTTCGGCACCCACGCCGTGCTGCCCGCGCTGCGGGCTCGCGGCGGAGGATCGATCGTGGCGACCGCGTCACTTGCGGGCCTGGCGGCGGTGCCGCTCGATCCGCTGTACGCGGCCAACAAGCATGCGGTCGTGGGACTCGCACGCTCCCTGGGTCCGGCTCTCGCGCCGGAGAACGTGCACTTCAACGCGGTCTGCCCAGGGTTCACGGAGTCGCGGATCATCGACCACCTGCGCGGCATGCTCTCCGAGCAGGGTCTGCCGGTCATCCCGGCCGAGGCCGTCGCGGACACGGTGCTGCGGATCCTCACCGGTGACGGCACCGGGGAGTGCTGGTTCATCCAGGCCGGCCGCGAACCCGAGCCGTTCCGCTTTCGCCGCGTTCCCGGCCCGGGCAAGCCCGTCGGCGTCTGAGACTCCTCCGGGGTGGGTCCTGAGAACGACCGGGCCCACCCCACCGCCGTGAGGAACCGGCTCGAACGGATGGGGTGCTGGACGAAACGGAATCCCTGCGGGCCACCTACAACGTGCTGGGTGCCGGGTCACCGAGGACTTCAGCGCCCCCGGCAGCTCCTGCCGCCGCTGTTCGTAAGAGGCGAGCATCGCTGTCACAGTCTCTTGGCCCGCGGTGTGAGGGGGTCGCAACTGAACTTCCCACGCGGCCTAACAGGTCGGAAACCGGCCGCTACGGTGGTCGGACTAGCTTCGTGACTATGAGGGTGTGGACGCCACTACAGTCGGCGCTCGGCAGGCTTGGCACAGTCGGCAAGGGCGGTTCAGGCCCGGACAGTTCGGGGCGCCGCCGCCGTGGCCGAGCGTCTCCCGGCCGTCGGCCGATGCCTGGCTGGCGCAGCATCAGGGGCCGGGTGGCGGTGGTCATCACGGTCCCGATCTGCCTGCTGCTGGCAGTGGCCGGTCTCGTTGTGCACGGCCGCGCCGAGGCCCTCAAAGACGCCCGGGCGACCCGAGCCGAGGTCGGCCTCAGCTTGCGGATCCAGGCCCTGGTACACCAACTGCAACGCGAACGGGGCCTGACCAACGGTCTGTTGGGAGGCGAGGAGGATTTCCGCCCACCGCTCGCCGCTACGCGCAAGCGCGTTGACACGGCGCTGCGCGGAATGCGCCGTGAAAGCACCGTCGAGGTTGTCATCCACCGGCACTTGCAGCGCCTTGGCGACATCCGGTCCGCTGCCGACTCGGACACCGCAGACCGGGCCGCGACCCTGACGTTCTACACCACCGCCGTCGACGCCCTCGACGCCGTCGACCCGGTGGCGGAGACCGCGACTGGCACCGACCGCCAACTGCGTGACGGACTGGGGGCGTTGCGGGAACTGGCTGCGGCGAAGGAGTCGGCCGCGCTCGAACGCGGACTTCTCAATGGCGTGTTCGCCGCCGGCGGCTTTCACGGCCGCGAGTACCTCACGTTCACCGAGGTGCGTGCCACGCGTGTCGCCGACCTCGCCCGCTTCCGGCAGGTCGCCACCTCCTCCCAGCGTGCGGCCTTGAAGAACGCCTTCGGCACCGAGGACGCCGAACGCGCGACCGCCTACGAGAACCAGGCGGAAGGCGCCACCGACGGCTCCACGCCGCGCGCCGATGCCAGTGCCTGGTGGGATGCGATGACCGTACTCGTCGACGATCTGTACGCCGTCCAGCAGTCGGTCGGTGACGACATACGGGACCGGGCCGACCGGCTCAGCCACGACGCCGAGGTGGGCCTCGCCGCTCTCGGCGCAGGAATGCTCATGGCCGCCCTCGTCGCGGGCCTCGCCGCTTTTGCCTCCCGTTCCCTCACGCGTCCGCTCGGCGCGCTCGCCGAGGCCGCCCACGACGTGGCGCGGCACCGACTGCCCGCAACGGTCGCCCGTATCCAGCAGTCCCCGCAGGACCATGCGGAGCTCCTCCTGCCGGCGGACGTCCCGGACAACCCCGATTCACAACCGCTGGGCGGCGCGGCGGAGATCGCCGAGGTCGCCGCGTCCCTGCACCAGGTGGAACGCACCGCCCTCCACCTGGCTGCCCAGCAGGCCGCCCTGCGCCGCAACACCACCGAATCACTCGCCAATCTCGGCCGCCGCAACCAGAACCTCTTACGTCGTCAGCTCAGCCTCATCACCCGCCTGGAACGGCAGGAACTCGACCCGGACGCCCTCGCCGAGCTCTTCGAGCTCGACCACCTCGCCACCCGTATGCGGCGCAACGCCGAGAGCCTTCTGGTCCTGACCGCGCAGAATCCGCCGCAGCCCACGGCAGCACCCGCCGACGGCCTGGAAGTCGTCCAGTCCGCCGTTGCCGAGGTCGAGCAGTACCGGCGGGTGCTGATCGCGGCAGTGGAGCCGGTGCGGGTGCGCGGGCACGCCGTCGCCGATATCGCTCACCTCCTTGCCGAACTCATCGAGAACGGGCTGACTTTCTCGCCACCGACCGAACCGGTCGAGGTGCACGGCTGGTACGACACCGAGGACGACACGTACTGCTTCGCCGTCGTCGACCACGGCATCGGCATGTCCGAAGCCGACAAGGAACGTGCCCACGCCCGCTTCTCCGACGCCGGCGAAGAAGCCTTCCTCGCCGCGCCCACGCGGTTCCTCGGCCACCTCGTCGTCGGCCGACTCGCCCGCCGCCTCGGTGAAGGCGCCCAAGTCCACCTCTTCGACACCACCGGCGGCGGCCTGTCCGCACTCCTTGCCCTCCCCGGGCGCCTGCTTGCCCCCGTGGAGGGCCTCTCCGCCTCACCCCCGCCCGCCCGGCCCGCTGTCTCCACCCTGCTCAACGGCTTCAGAGCAGGTGTCGCCCGCGCCGAGGCCCGAAACACACAAGGAGCGTCATCGTGACCAGCGCCGTTCAGAGTTTCGGCTGGCTCATCTCGGAGTTCGTACGCACCGCCGACGGCGTCACCGATGCCGTCGCCGTCTCCTCCGACGGCCTGCTCATGGCCGCCTCGGACACCCTCGGCCGAGAACGCGCCGACCATCTCGCCGCCGTCGTCTCCGGCATCACCAGCCTCGCCCAGAACGCGGCGACGGCACACGGCTTCCGCGGCATGAAGCTCGTCATGATCGAGATGCTCGGGGGCTTCCTCATGGTGGGTCGCATCCGCGACGGCAGCTGCCTCGGCGTCCTGGCCGCAGAGGGGTGCGACGTCGGTCTGGTCGGCTACGAAATGGCCGTCCTCGCCGACCGCGCCGGAGAACTGCTCACCCCGCAGTTGGTACGCGAACTCCACTCCGCCCCCCTGGCCGCGAGGTAGACACCGCGCACTCCGGCTGCCTGTCTCTCAGAACCCTGCCGATGCCGCCGAGCAGCAGGCCGGCGAGCGGCCCGCCGACGGCGACTGTGAACGCCGTCCGTGACGTCGCCGCCGGTCCATCCGGGTCATTCCACCGTGCGCCCACAGCATCACGTCCCGCACGGTCATCGCGTCCTGCAGGCGGTCAGCGCATGCGTCACCAAAGGGATCCCCGGCAGCACAGGGATCGCCACGCGGGCGGAAGCGGTGCTGTGCACCTACGGTGGTCTGAGAAGCGGTGGCAGGTGGAACCAGCGTTGCCGAGGAGGCTGCGATGGAGGAGCACTTCGTCTGGGTGACGACGCGTCGCCTTCAGCCGGACACTCTGGAGGAGTTCGAGCGGGCATGGCGCCCCGCCCCCTACCCGCAAGGGCTGCGACGTGCCTTCGCGTACTGGTCCGAGGACGGCCAGGAGATCACCGGGGTGTCGTTCTGGGATTCCAAGACGGCATGCGACTCCTATCGGGCCTCCGAGCCGGAGGCTCAGCGCCGTGCCCAAATGGCCTCGTATGTCGTCGAGGAGCGGGAAGCCTTCTACCGCGGCCGTGAACTCACCCTTCCCCGGCCCTAGTGCTCTGGCCACATAGGTTCACCGGTTCGGGGGTCGTGGTGGTTGGACTGCCGCTGAGCGACCACGCGGCGCGCAGGCGTGATCCGAGTTATCGGGTGGCCTCTGTCAGCCCCTGAACTGCGTCGATCACGCTGACCACCACCTCAGTCACCGGCTGGGATGCATCGATGATCGTCGCGCCACGGCTTTCGTAGATCGCGCGCATCCGAGGATTCCACTTCAGGGCCGCTGCGAGCTCTTCGGGATGTTGACCGAATGTGTTCGTAGTGCGGGTCGCGAGCCGGTGGCGGAGGGTGTCATCGTCGATCACCAGGCACACGACGAGGTCGAAAAGATCACGGACGTCTGCCTCGTTCTCCGCCGACCCACACAAGAACGCGATTCGGAAACGAGACTCCTCGGCGAGGGTCTCAACGCGCTCACGGACGATCGCCCACCCGTATCGGTCGAGCCAGCCCCCAGGAACCGGATACGGAGGATCCACCACAACCTCGCCCTTGGCTCGGTCGATCCAGCGACTGAAGCCGTCCTCGTCGGCGTCGAGCGCAACGTAACCACGCGCTCGCAACACCCCGCAGACCGTGGACTTACCAGTCCCTGAATTGCCCGTCACCCACACCAATGTCACGCCGCCAGCGTAGACATGACCACCCCGGGATAGTGCTGTGACCGCGCAGGTTCGCGGGGTTGCGGTCAGGCTGCGGCCTTGAGAGGGCGTCCGCCCCAGCGGATGCCTTTCTCGCTTCGGATCCGGGCGCGTTCCTTGCGCTCGGCGGCCAGGACGTCGCGGTGACGGGCGTTGGCGTTGCGCCACCGCAGGTAGGCGTGCAGGGCTCGCGTCTGCACGGTGTGGTTGGGGTGGTTGGAGTTGGCGATGGTGAACTGCCTCAGCGGCCCGAAGTGCGCCTCGATCGGATTGGCCCACGAGGCGTAGGTCGGGGTGAAGCACAACTCGACCTTGTTCTTCGCCGCCCAGCGGCGGATGTCGGCGCCCTTGTGGGCGGACAAGTTGTCCAGGATCACGTAGACCGGAGCGCCGTCGGGACGGGCGGCGCGGATCGACTTCAGCGCGGCCAGCGTGTTCCCGGCGCCCTTCTTGCGCCGGTTGACGCCCCACAGGCGGTCGTCGCCGACCGAGTAGCAGCCGTGGAAGTAGCGCACCCCGTGGGTGCGGTGGTAGGTGGCCGGCAGCCGGTCGGGATGCTTCTGCTCGGCCCAGCCCGAGCCGTGGGTGGGGCGGATGCCGAGGGGGCCGAACTCGTCGAAGGCGAAAACCCTGTCCGGGAAGCGGTCCAGCACCTCCTCGATCCGGTCCAGCTTCGCCTCGCGGGCTGGGTCGGGGGATTCCTTCCAGGTCTTGGTGCGCTGGAAGGTGACACCGCGACGGGCCAGCAGGCTGCGTAAGGTTTCGCGGCCGATGCGAATGATCCGGCCGTGGACTTTGCGCAGGTAGGCGACGAGCTTGCGCAGAGACCAGCGGGTGAAGGGCTGGCCCAGCTTGGTGGGGCGGGTGGTGGCCGTCGCCACGACGAAGTCCTCGTCGTCAGGGCTGAGTCTGCGGGGACGGCCTCCCGCCCACTTAGGGTCCAGGCAGACCAGGCCGATCTCGTTGAACCGGTGGATCACATCGCGGACGGTGTCCTCGTCGGCCTGCACCAGCTGGGCGATCACCGGAACACGGTTCCCGCCGGCCGACGCCAGCAGCATCATCGCGCGCCGGTAGCGCACCGAGTTGGTGCTGCCCCGACGCACGATCTGCTGCAGTTTCTGCCCCTCCTGGTCGGCCAGTCTGCGCACACGGACAGGCTCGGCCACCGCACCTCCAGCGGTCGGATCGGACGTCACCGCACATCCAACCGCCACGACCTCCGACCCGGTGAACCTATGTGGCCAGAGCACTAGCCATGGGTGAGCGAGGTCGGCCCTGTGCCGTTGCGGATGTGGTGCCCGTCGCTCACACAGAGCTGCGGCGTGAGGCGACAGCGAGAACCTGGCCCCGGCCCGCGCCCCACCTTTACCTCACCCGGCCACCGTCGTTGAAGCTGTGCTCGGCTGAGATGTAAAGGGGCCTGCGCGGGCGATGAGCAGGGCGACGTCGTCGTGGTTGTCAGGGCGCCGGAGCCCGTCAAGGAGTCGGTCGCAGGTTTCCTCCAAGGCGCAGTCGGGCGCGTCGAGGAGACGGAGGAGGCTGTCGAGGCGTCTGTCGATGGAGTGGTGGCGGGTCTCGACCAGTCCGTCGGTGCAGAGAACCAGCTGGTCGCCGCGGCCGAAGACCACAGTGGTCGTTTCGAACGGGACACCGCCGACTCCGAGTGGGACGCCGCTGGGCAGGTCGAGGAGTCGAGGGTGCTCGCCGCAGCGGACGAGGACGGGCGGCAGGTGCCCGGCGTTGGCGATGCGGCACACGCCGCGGTGGGGATCGTAGACGGCGTACACGCAGGTGGCGATGTACCGCTCCAGCCTGGAGGTGATCGAGTCGAGCTGTTCGAGGATTCGTGCGGGGTCGAGGTTGAGGTCGGCGAAGGCGGCTGTGGCGGTGCGCAGGCGTCCCATGGCGGCGGCGGCATCTATACCGCTGCCCATGACGTCACCCACGACGAGCGCCGTCCGGTCGCCGCCGAGCGGAAGCACGTCGTACCAGTCGCCGCCGATCTCGTAGGCCGCCTGCGCAGGCCGGTACCGGCAGGCGACCTGCAGGCCGGGCAGGTCGGGCGGGGCGGTCGGGAGCAGGCTGCGTTGCAGGGTCTCGGCCGCGTTGCGCACGCTCTGGTGCGCGCGGGCGTTGTCGATGCATACCGCGGCGCGGGAGGCCAGCTCGGCGGCGATGGCGAGGTCGTCCTCGTCGAAGGGCCGCGGATCCCGGGCGCGGGTCAGCCCCACGAAGCCGAGGACAGTGCCTCGGGCGGTGAGGGGGACGGCCATGTAGGAGTGCACCCCGGCACGGGCGAGCAGCAGGGCCGCGTGCTCGTCGCGGGCGATGCGTGACAGGTCGTTCCCGTCGGCGTGGGGGATCAGGATGGGCCGGCCGGTGCGCACGCACCGGGTGGCCAGACGGTCGGCGTCGTAGGCGGCGACCCGGCCGGGCGGATCGGCGGCCTTCACCGCTTCGGTGGGGTAGGCGGCTTTCACCGCGAGGGCGCGGAAGAGCGCGGGGCCGCGGTCGGAGGCGGGACGATGTTCGTCGAGGACGGAGTCGAGCACGTCGACGGCGACCACGTCGGCGAACTCGGGAACGGTGACCTCCGCCAGCTCCCGGGCCGTCTCGTCGACCTCCAGGGTGGTGCCGATGCGGGCGGAGCCGTCGGCGATCAGTGCCAGGCGCCGCCGCGTCTGGCTGGCCTGCATGGCCGACCGGTAACGGTCAGTGACGTCCAGCACCAGTTCGGCCACTCCCAGAACCTGCCCCCGGGTGTCCTCCAACCGGTACACCGAGATCGACCAGGCATGCGGGTGCTCCGGATCAGCCGCGATGCGACCCAGGACAGTGGACTGGTCCACCAGGGAGATCCCGGTCTCCAGGACGTGCCGCATCGCGGCCTCGGGCACCTCGAATCTCGCGTCCCTCATGATCTCGCGGTAGTGACGGCCGAGGTGGTCTTGTGCGGGAATGCCGTGGATGCGCTCGAGAGCGGGGTTGACGGCCACGTACCGAAGCGCGGTGTCGAAAATCGCGATCCCGATGGGGGACTGGGAGATCAGCCGCGTGGAGAATGCGACATCGCGCTCCACCTGGCGCAATCGGAGCGAGTCGGTACCGAGCCCGAGGGCGAAGAAGTCACCGTGGTCGTCCAGCAGCCGCATGTTGCGCAACTCCACCAGCCGCGTGCCGCCATCCTTGCACCGGACAGGAAACGTGCCGCCCCAGCTCTGGCCGGTCTCCATGACCTCGGCGAACTTGTTGATCACCCACTCCCATTGCTCTTCGCGAACGAGCAGCTGTGCGACGTACTGCCCGAGCGCCTCCTCGGCGGAGTAGCCGTACAGCTCTTCGGCCTGTGGACTCCACAGAACGATGCGCCCCTCGGCGTCCAGCAGCACCGCCGCGACACCGAGGAGGTCCATCAGCCCGCTCGGCTGTGAAGGCTCGCCTGCCGGCCGGCGGATATCCGCCCAGCCGTCGTCCGCGGAAGACCATCCGGCTTTGCTCATCGCTGGGCACCCCTTCCGCCGGCCGACGCCACACATAGTCGTCCGCCGGCCTGGGAGCCGCGCCTGTCTGCATCTGCAGGCGCGCTTCGACTTCCATGGTCCCCCTGGACCACCGGACAAACAGACCTGGTCCATCGCACTGTCGCGGGCCACTACCGAGGCCGCCCAGGCCCGGCTTCTGGCGGCCGTGATCGCCGCTCGCGCTGGCAGCCGCCCCGCTGGCCGTCGATCTGTCCTTTGGCCGGTTCCAGCGGCGCGGCATGCACGTGGTCAAGGTGATCGCCCCCACGCTGCGGTACGAAGCCGTGTGCACCCGCCGGTCAGCCGTGGTCACCATATGGCGCTCGGCGCGGCCGAGGGCGACGTGGTGCTCATCATCGACGAGCTGTGGCACCAGAGTGCGCCGGTGCGGCACAAGGAGATCGAGCTGCTGCTCGGCGCCGGGAAGGTCTTCGAGGCCTTCCGCACCGGCCAGCTTGAGGCCGATGGCGAGGTCGCCGTTCTGCACACTCCCGAGGGCCAGCAGCTCACCGAGGCCCTGGTCAACCTGCGCCGCGCCATCGGTGGCGGGGCCTCCGCCCAGCAGGTCACCCAGGAGGAGGCCGCCGTGCAGAGAGCCGACCTGTGGCGTCGGCACCATCCGTACGATGTCAAGCGCGAGGACGCCGAGTACCAGCTTTACCACCTTGTGGCAGAGCTTGTACGCGCCCGCCGGGCAGAGCCCGGCCCCACAGCTGCCCCTCGGAGCGCTCATCTCGTACTCGCAGCTCTACGACCCGGCGTTCCCCCAGCGGTGGCGTACGCGGGTTCTGGCTCACCGACCAGGAGCTTCAGGCGCTGGTCGCCGCCGAACACCGGCAGTACAGCGTCCCCCGGCTCCCGGTGGACCGGCTTGCCCGGCACGTCGCCGCGCGTTGGGGCCTCGCCGATGCGGGCGCCCGGGAGTCCCCGTACAGGGCATCCACCTCGAACCATGACGTCAGGTTGTGCAGCAGCGCCTGGGCGTAGGCCGGCACCCCGTCGGCCGCGACCGCCCGCCAGTCCGGTGACTCGGCCACGGTGAACGGTTCGTAGGACCTGTTCGCGCGGGGCAGCCGGGAGACGGGAGAGCGGCCTGGAGCCCGGTTTCGATGATGTGAGTACAGTCGCCCAAAGGCCTTTCATCGGGATTCGTCAGACCCTCGCATCATCAGCGGGCTACTGTACGCACACGCCGCATTGCTCACGGTCAGATGAGGAGGAATTCTGTGTCATCGCCCTGCGACCCCCAGCACGCTCCCGCCGGCGATGTGGGAGCAGCGCTCATGATGGTCGACTCCCGACTCAAGGCCATCTACGACGACAAGGTCCAGACCGATGCCGAACAACAAGCGCTGACCGAGCAGTTCGCTGCGTCCTTGGGCCCCGGCGGAATCGATGACATGCTGGACGGCGCGTGCACGCTCATCTACATGTTCATGCAGTGGCTGCGGATGGCCTACGAGGACCACGACAAGGACGTCATCGAGTGCGTGGTGCCCAACCTCGTGGCCACGTTGCGCATGATGCCCAAGAGCGTCCGTCCCGAAGCCATCCCCACCATGGCCGGCCTAGTCGTCGCTGCAGGCACCGACCTGAGCCCCAGTCTGTGGCGCAAGCAGTACGGATACTGGACCAAGGACGAGATGAACCCCCTGGAAGCCACCGCCTTCCTGCTCGCGGAACACATCAACCGACTCACCGACGACCGCGACTTCGCCACCCGCCTGATCACCGAAGCCCTGTCCAAGGTGGACGAAGCCTGACGCGCAGCTTCCCCAGGCGATCACGCCCGCGCTGACGCCGCGCCGATGACGGCGGCCATGGACAGAATCAGCCCGGCTCGTTGTGACAGCAGCGTCGGCCTATCACCGACGTTGCTGGAGGCGGTCAACGGATCAGCGTCCACCCGGTCGGCCCGGGCTTGTCACCTTGACCTCAACCTGACTTGAGTTTCTACGGTGCCCTCACCAACGATCTTTGAACAGGGGGCACCACACATGACGACCCAGCACATCTCCGATGCCGAGCTCGCCGCACAGCCTGCCGCGTACTGGACCGGAGTGGCCTACGAGGCCCTCATCGCGTTCACCCGAGCCCAGCAGGCCGGGCTCGGCTTCACTCAGCCCCAGTTCTGGCTGTTGCGCAACCTGTCGAAGAACGACATCTCGCCTGACGGCCACGGCATGACCATTGCCGAACTCCAGCAGGCCATGAGTACCTACCTCAGGCCCGAGGACGACCTGGCGGCCGAGGCGGAGGTCCTACTGGGGCGCGGCTGGCTCACCCGCGACGGCGAGGGACGGCTGTGGATCACCGCGGCCGGCGATGAAGCCCGTGCCAGTCTCAAGCAACACGCCCCGGCAATCCGCGACCGCATCCACCAGGGGATCGCCGACGCCGACTACATCACTGCCTTGAAGGTGCTGCGGCAGATGATCCGGAACACCGGCAGCCCCCTGGCCTAGTGTCCAGGAACGGATCGGGGAGTCGGGCGCGAAGTTCCTCCCGACCGCGCTCTCGTGAGTCTTGAGCGATACCGCGCAGGGTCCGGTCGAACCGACCGAGAACGTCATCGATCCGCAGCTGCCCGACGCGCAGTGAAAGCCAATCCTGTGGCCCGAAGTGGTCGGTTCGGCGCCGTTCCTCCTGCGCTTCGACGAGTGGCTCGGGTGGCAGCAGCCCTTCTTCCCGGAAAACCTCTTCGCGCTACGCACCCAAGTCGACGGCGTCGCGCGCGGCCTGTGGCTCGATGACGACCGCAAGAAGTTCCTCCAGTTCCACGAGGCGGTCCCCGCTACACAACCGATCGAGCGAGGACTGGGAGCCGGAGTTCAGCGCCGCCGACTGGCGACCGTGGAACGAGGCCCTGAGCATGGTGAACCTCGTCGCTGACAAGGACATCGCGGAAACCGCCCATGCCCTCGACGAGCTTGCCGAAGATCCGCTACAACGCTTCTCCGGTCGGCCTGGTCCAGACGACCCGATCTGGACCGCTCTGGATCTTCAAAGCGATGGATAGGCAAGCATCCAGCGCCGGTATACGGAACGGCGTCGGCCCTCTTCGGCGTTCGAGTCCGCGTCTGCCGGGAAGCAGTAGGCGGTTAGTGCCAAGGTCTTGTGGTCAGGGGAGAACGAGCTGCTGAACTGTGTGGGCTGCCCCGCCTTCGCGGCCGCAAGGCAGGCGGCAGGGAGAGGCAACGAGACGCTGGCCAGGGTTCGGCGGGAAGCAGGTGCCCAGAAAATGAGGTGTGAGTCCTGTAGGACGGCGGCGACTCGGCCATCGTCCGCGACTGGCTGGATCGGGCTGCGCCGGGTGCTGATGGTCTTGTCGACGATGATGCTGCCGAGCGTCGGACGGGGCTGCCCGGGAGCGACGGGGGCACTGGGAAGCGGGCTGGTCGTGCGGTAGTCCAAAAGCAGGGCGTGGCTGAACGTGCCGTAGAGGATTCGGCCGTGACCGATCAGGGCGTCGCCCGTGCTGGGGAAGTAGACCTGCCGTTCCATGTGCAACGTGGACGCGTTCCAGATGCTGGCGCAGGTGTCGAATGCGGCGATGAGTTCGGTACCGACAAATGCCAAGTCACGGGCGCCCGAACACTCGTAGGTGCCATCCAGCCACTGCGGGGCGCGACTGCCGCGCAAGCTGTAGACGCCGATGCCGTCGGTTTGTGCGGCGACGAGGTTGCCGGTGGGATCGATGGCGAGCTGATCCGGTGCTATCCCGGCGCCGAGGGGAGAATCGGTCTGGATGCGGCGGCGGATGACGGGGGAGGACGAGTGAGTCGTATCCACAACGGCGAGTTCGCTGCGCGCACTGACGGCAGCGAGCCACCGTCCGGTGGAGTCGAGGGCAAGCTTCACGACTCGCCCGGTCAGGCCGGTGATCCGCCGTGGACCGGCGTGCGCCGACGTGACATAGACGCCACCGGAATCAGTGCCGTAAACCACGATGCCGTTGCCCGCTGCGACCGCGGTGACCGTCTGCCCTGCCACGGCTTCGGGCAATGGGTGCAGACGGGGAACGACCACCTGCTTCGGCGCTCCTTGAAGGTCGGGTTGGCCAACGGAAGCTCCCGGCCACGGACGCACGACGATCAGCGAGATGACAACCCCCGCCGTCACAGCCACGGCCAGTGTGGCGGCGACGGCACGCTTGCTCAGCACTCGCCCGGGGATCCGCTCGGCAGCACCGGCGCCGGGTGTGGCGCGGGCGGAGCGTTGTCGCCAGTTCATGATGTCCCACCCGGCTGGCTCCCCGGCATGCCGCCACCGCCTCCGCCTTTGTGCCAGCCCCCTCCATGGGGATCCAGCACCCAGACGGTCATGCCCGGTGGCCGGGTCACTGTGGTGAAGGGCTTTCCGTCGCCGTCCTCCACGACGACGGTGTGTTTGTGACCGTCCTCGACGAGATCCACGGCCAGTTTCCACTCGGCGGCACCGTGCGTGATCTCGGCCGTTACCAGGAAGGTCTCCAACCCCCCGGCGGCAACCGTGAAGTTCGGC
Organism: Streptomyces sp. NPDC002671; assembly: GCF_053592475.1. NCBI lineage: Bacteria > Bacillati > Actinomycetota > Actinomycetes > Kitasatosporales > Streptomycetaceae > Streptomyces > Streptomyces sp. NPDC002671. The sequence goes on along the minus strand of NZ_JBSFVU010000015.1, from coordinate 103,158 downwards.
CGACGGCTCTCACCAGCTTCGTTGTAGATGCCGTACGGCTGCGGCTTGTCGAGGTCGATGTTCACCGAATACACCTTGGCTTCCCCCTGCGTGGGGCACTCGGTCTCAACTACGTCGGAAACGGGGTTACGGGAGATCACCTCGGCCCTCATGCCGGTGATCAAAGCTGTCTTGGAACCACTGTTGGTCACCGTCAGCTGCAGTCTCGTCCGTTCCGCGTCCGCTCCTCCGCGGTCCCGCGCCCATTTCCAGAAGCCCGCACAGCCGTTGTCCGGTCTGGTTCCGTCGAACCTCTTGGCGGGAACGAGCTGGACGAGATCTTGTTCGACATCGAGGCGTAGGGGATCTGCCTCCACAGCGACGGAGACTGGCGACCCCTCAGACCACAAGTGGAGCGCTCCCGTGAGCACAGCGGTTGTGCCCGCAGCGCACAGCGTGGTCACGACGGTGGACGCGGCCAGCCCCGGAACCGTGCGCAGCCACCGTCCAAAGCGTCTGCTGACCGTTGCCGGAGTGGCTTCGTCCTCATCGGGTGAAGCCCCCGAGGGCTCATCGGCAGTGGTCTCGTCCCGATCCGATGACGGCGACCCGTCGTCCCCTGCGGATGCTGCCCCATCGGGGTCGGATCTCGTGGCATCGCCCGGGGACCCTGTGCCGCCGTCGTCGTGTTCCGGCCTTGCATCCGGACGGCCATCGCCACCTTGTCCCGCAGCAGCCGGTAATCCCGCCGTCACCTCGTCCACCCCCGAGCTGTCCTTGCAAGCCAGACACATCCAGCGCCAAGCTCCTACCCTTGCTCGCACAACTCATATCAGGAGGACCGACGTGACGCAGGCGAAGTCCTCGCACACTCCGGACGACGGCCAGAGCCCGGGCAGTCAGGACGCCGGGCACGACGGGGAGAGCCCACGACAGCCATCTGCGCACGGCCCTGAGGAACAGCACTTAGCCGAGACGTCCCGCCGACGGTTCCTGCTGCGGCTGACCGGTGCCACTGCCCTCGCCACAGGGCTCGGCTTTGCGGGCTGGAGAATCCTGGACGGCGACTCTCCCTCAGGAGGACCGGCCCCGCACTCCAACCCGCAGGCAACGGCCACCCCTCGGAAGCCCACTACGCAGCCTGCCGAACAGCGATGGACCTTCCCCGCGGGAAATGTCGTGCGTTCGCAACCGACCGTGGCGGGCGACATGGTCTACATCGGCAGCGACGACGGGAACGTGTACGAGGTCGATCGCACCACCGGAAAGCAGCGGTGGAAATTCGCCACCGCCGGAGAGGTGTACACGTCCCCAGCTGTGGCGGGCGGAATGGTCTACGCCGGCAGCTATGACCACAACCTCTACGCGGTGGACGCCAATTCAGGCCGACGTCGCTGGAAATTCACCACGGAAAGTGTTGTGACCGCGTCGCCGGTCGTAGTGGGCGGCGTTGTGTATATCGGCAGCTGGGACCACAATCTCTATGCCGTCGATGCCGCCACCGGCACGCAGCGCTGGAAATTCACGACAGGCAGCGACGTGCGCTCCTCGCCGGCCGTGGCGGGCGGACTCGTCTACGTCGGCAGCTACGACCACAACCTCTACGCCGTCGATGCCGCCACCGGCACACAGCGCTGGAAATTCACCACAGGCCGTGACGTATACGAGCCCACCGTGGCGCACGGAGTCGTCTACGTCGGCAGCTTGGACTACAACCTGTATGCGGTGGACGCCACTTCAGGTGAACAGCGATGGAGACGCACCGTCGCTGGACCTGTTTTTGGGGCGCCGACCGTAACCGACGGCGTGGTCTGCATCGGCAGCGAAGACGGAAACCTGTACGCGTTCGACGCGGCTACGGGAGAACTCCGCTGGAAGTCCGCCATCGGCGGTGCGGTGTTCTGGAAGCCGGCCGTGGCCGACGGCGTGGTCTACGTCGGCGGCGATGACGGGAACCTGCACGCGGTGGATGCCGCCACCGGCAGACATCGCTGGAAACTCGCCCTGGGCAACAGGGTGTCTTCGTCACCGAGCGTCGCCGACGGCGTGGTCTACCTTGGCGCCGAGGACTACAAACTGCACGCCGTTTCCGTGGGCAGCGGACCTTCCCCGGCACTGGGCGTCACGAGCCGCACGAGTACCCCCGCAAGATGCCCTTCGGCTGGCACTGCCGCCCGGCCACGCTCCTGTGGGCTGAAGTAGGTTCGGGGACTGGCTCGGTAGCTCAAGGCCCCGTTTCCAGTCCCCAGTGCCGGTTCACGGTGGTGGCGGGCACGCTCGTGGGGAGTCCGGCGAGGAGCACCGCCAGCCGGCCGACGTTGGGGTTGTCCTCGCCCGCAGCGCGATGGCTGCGAGGTCGTCGGGCCGCACCCCGGCCAGGGCACCGCCGAACCGGCCGAAGGGGGCGCGGCTGGCCGCGTACAGGTAGGCGTCGCTCATGACGCGCCGCCCCCGGTGAGCGGGATCGGTGTGAACATGGGCGGCTCCTCGTCGGGCGTCAGCGCGGTCGGGCCGTAGACCCAGTCGGTGAAGGAGTAGTCGTACGTGTCCCGGGCCCGCATGATCGCATTGCGCCGGAGCCGCTCGGCGCCGTCGAGGTGCCACAGCTCGCCCCAGGCGCGCGCCGTCGTCAGGATGCGGCGGCAGTGCTCCACACGGACCGCCTCGTACGCCACGAGCACGGCGTCCCAGTCGGGCCGGCGGCCCTCGGGGGCGGCCTCGGCGGCCAGGCGGGCGTAGTGCTCGGCGAGGACCCAGCCGTCCTCGATCGCCATGATCGCGCCCTGCGCCATGTACTGGAGCGGCGGGTGTGCGGCGTCGCCGAGCAGGGCGATGCGGCCGTGCACCCATGTCTCGACGGGGTCGCGGTCGAGCATCTGCCACCAGCGGTCGCGCCACATCAGCGGAATGCCCTTGCGCACGGTGTCGCAGGTGGCGTCGAAGGCCGCGTCGAGTTCGTCGGGCGTGCCCCAGTCCTCCTGCCCCGCGAGGGCCTTGGGCGATTCGAAGACGGCGACCTGGTTGAACATCTCGCCGCCGCGCAGCGCGTACTGGACGAAGTGGCAGCGCGGGCCGACGTACACGGTGACGTCGCGTTCCGCGATGCCGTTGTCCCTGACCTGCTCGATCGGGACGGCGGCGCGATAGGCGACGAAGTCGGAGCTGACGATCTCGTCGCCGATCAGCTTGCGGCGGGCCACGGAGTGCAACCCGTCGGCCGCGATCACCAGCGGCGCCTCCTGGGTGGTGCCGTCCTCCAGCCGGACCAGGGCACCGTCGTCCGTCTGCGCGTAGTCGATGACCGTCTGATCGGTCAGCAGTTCGACCCCGGCGCGTCGGCAGGCCCGCAGGAAGATGCCGTGCAGGTCGCTGCGGTGAATGACCATGTACGGGAAGCCGTAGCGCCGTTCGAGGTCGCGCAGGTCCAGGCGGGTCAGCTCCCGGGCGTCGAGGGCGTCCCGCATCACCATGTTCTCCGGGACGACTCCGAGGCTCCTGGCTTCGTCGAGCAGTCCGTACTGGGCGAGGATACGAGTGCAGTTGGGGGCGATCTGCAGGCCCGCTCCCACCTCGCCGAACTCCTTGGCCCGTTCGAGGACACGGACGCGCGCTCCCTGACGGGCCAGGGCGAAGGCGGTGCTGAGGCCGCCGATACCGCCGCCGACCACGAGGACGTCGGGCCGCCCGGCAGGGCTGGATTCAGGATTCATGATCTGTTCCTTCGGTCGCGGGGCGGGCCCTGGTCAGAGCCACGCGTCCAGCGCGGGAAGGGGCGCGCCGTCGGCGGTGAGCGGGCCGGTGTCCCGTCCGGTGAGGTAGGCGGCGATGTCGTGGAGCTCGCCCGTGATCGGGACGGCTTCGCCGTCGCCAGGCAGGTCCCAGGCGGCTCCGACGGCGGTGGCCCGCAGGGTCAATGCCGGGCCGGGCGCCGCAGCGCGCTTGGTGACGACGTCGTCGCAGAGGGCGGTGAGGAAGTCGGCCGGCAGGTCGGCGAAGGTGACGCCGGCCGCCAGGTCGACGGCGTGCACGCACACCTCTCGGGAGCGGAGCCAGGGCACCTCGGTGGCCGGTACGGTCCGGCCCTGCGCGGTGACGACGGGCGTGCGCCACTGCTCTTCGCCGAGCACAGCCATGCCGTTCTCCAGGGCGTCCGCAGTGCGGCGCAGCCATGTGTTCAGATCGGCGGCGGGCAGGACCCGGCCCCGCTCGATCCCGGCGGCTCGGTCCTCGGGGGAGGTGTACATCGGGGTGGCCTCGCCCGTGGCGGCCCAGTGCACCAGACGGGACAACGCCTCGGCGTTGGCGGCGACGTGTGCCGTCACGTGCGCCCTGCTCCAGCCGGGCAGGAGGCTCGGCGCGGCGAAGGCGTCGTCGTCGAGACCGTCGACGGCCCGGATCATCATCTCGGTGCCGATCCGGGCCCAGCGGCCGGCGGCGTCGAAGGTTCGGGACATCAGACGGTCCCCTCCTTCACGACCCGGTTCTCCAGACGGCCGATGCCGTCGATCTCGGCGACGACGGTCTCGCCGCCGAGGAGGTAGCGCTCGGGCCTGCGGGCGTGGCCGACACCGCCGGGGGTGCCGGTGGCGATGATGTCACCGGGGTTGAGGCGGACGACGGTGGAGACGTACTCGACCAGGGCAACCGGGTCGAAGAGCAGGTCGCCGGTGGAGTCGGCCTGCATCACCTCGCCGTCGACGAGCAGGCGCACGTCCAGCGACGGGCGGACCCCGCCCGGCAGCTCGTCGGGCGTGACGACGTACGGGCCGACGGGAGTGGTGGAGTCCCACATCTTGCCCTGGAGCCACTCACGGGTGCGGAACTGCCAGTCCCGGCACGTGATGTCGTTCAGTACGGTGAAACCGGCGATCGCCCGCTCGGCATCCTCGCCACGGGCCCGGCGTACCGGGGCGCCGATGACGACGGCGAGTTCGACCTCCCAGTCGAACGCGTCGGTCTCGTCCGGTCGGACGATGTCGTCGCCGGGGCCGATGAGGGAGTCGGCGAACTTCGCGAAGAGGGTGGGGTGTTGCGGCAGGTCCCGGCCCATCTCCTGGATGTGGTTGCGGTAGTTGAGGCCGACGCACACCACCTTGGAGGGAGTGGGGACGGCAGGGGCGAAGTCGGCGCCCTCGACCGGGTAGATGGTCCCGGTCGTCGGGGTCGCCGTCGCGGCGCGCTCGGCCCAGCCGGGCTCGGCGAGGAGGGCGCCCACGTCCGGGGCGCCGAGGTCGACCAGGACGTCGCCGTCGAGCCGTACGGCCCTCGTTGTCCCGTCGGTGCGAATGGTCGCGAGCTTCATCGGGTGGTTCCTTCCACGTGCGTACGGTCGAGCCGGAGGGCCTCGAAGATCGGGGAGTCGCTGAACCGGAAGAGGTCCAGGGCGCCGGATTCGGAGTCGGTGGAGCCGGCCTCGGACCGGAGGGAGAGCGGCTGCCAGGACGGGACGACGAACAGGTCACCGCGCGTGACCGACCAGCTGGTCCCGCCCACCGTGACGGTGCCGGAGCCGTCGAAGACCTGGTAGACAGAGGAGCCCGTCTCGCGTATTGGGGCGGTCTCGGTGCCGCGAGCGATCCGGTGCATCTCGGCGCGGATGGTGGGCAGCACGTCGCCGCCGGTCATCGGGTCGGTGAAGCGAACGGCGGCGTGCCCGGGCTCCACGGTGCCCCCGTACCCCTCCGCCTCCAGGGCGAGTTGGTCGGTCAGGGCGCGGTCGGTGTGCTCCCAGCGGTAGGCGAGCAGCGGCGAGCCGGGGCCGGTGAAGCCGGCGGACACCGGGCGGAGACCGGGGTGACCCCAGAGCCGCTCGGAGCGCGAACGGTCCGGGGTGATCCGCTCGGCGTCGCTGATCGCGTCCCGGCCGTACTCGAAGAACTGGGTCTCGGTGGCGTACTGGAAGGGGATGTCGAGGCCGTCGATCCAGGCCATCGGCTCGGTGGTGGCGTTGTGGTGCGCGTGCATGTTCCAGCCGGCCTGCGGGAGGAAGTCGCCGCGCCGCATGGCCACCGGGTCACGCCCGACGACCGTCCAGACGCCCTCGCCCTCGACGACGAAGCGGAAGGCGTGCTGGGTGTGCCGGTGCTCGGGGGCGTCCTCGCCGGGCATGAGGTACTGGACGGCCGCCCACAGGGTCGGGGTGGCGAAGGGCCTCCCGCCCAGGGAGGGATTGGCCAGGGCGATGGCCCGCCGCTCGCCGCCGCGTCCGACGGGGACCAGGTCGCCGGCCTGTGCGGCCAGCGCCCGCAGTCGCTCCCAGCGCCACAGGTGCGGCACGGCGCGCGAGCGTGGATGGGCGGGCATGAGGTCGCCGATCTCGGTCCACAGCGGGACGAGCAACTCCTGCTCGAATCCCCGGTACAGCTCCTCGAGCTCTGGCGTGACGACGGGTTGCCCCTCCGCGGAGGCGGCCTGGAGGCGGACCGGAGAGCCCGCGGCGTTGTCGGGTGGGAGAGAGGACTGGTGCATGGGGCCAGCGTGCGGCGCGCTCACTGGAAGAACATGTAGATTCTGGAGAACAGAATCTGGAGCTCGGATCGTGGACAAGCCGCTCAAGACGCCGCCGCCCTACCCCATCACCAGCGTGGACCATGCGCTGCGGGCGGCGACCATCCTGCAGATGGAAGGCGGCGCGACCGTGTCGCAGCTGGCCGAGCGGCTCGGTGTCGCCAGGTCGACCGCCCACCGCGTCCTGGCGATGCTGGTCTACCGGGACTTCGCCGTGCAAGGCGAAGACCGCGTCTACCGGGCGGGGCCTGTGCTCGAACTCGCCGTGCACTCCCAGTCCCTCGTGTCGCGGCTGCGCGCGGCGGCCCTTCCCCATCTGCACCGGGCCGTCGATGTTCTGGACGAGACCACGAACCTGATCGTGCGCACCGGGGACACGGCACGCTTCATCGCCAGCGTGGAGTGCCGGCAGGCGCTGCGGGTCGGGTCCAGGGAGGGCATGGTGTTCCCGGCGCACCGTACGACGGCGGGGCTGCTCCTGCTCGCGGACCTTTCCGACGAGGAGCTGGAGCAGGTATACGCCGCCGAGCGCTACCGGGACCGGCCGGCCGATCGGCCGGATCTCGTCCGGCTGCGCACCGAACTGAGGCGGCTGCGCCGCAACGGGTTCGCCGTGAACAGGGAGCGGTCCGAGCGCGGTCTCGTCGCCGTCGGCGTGCCGGTGCGGGGCGGGGATGGCGCTGCGCTGGCAGGTCTGTCGGTGTCGATGCCCAGCGTGCGCTACAACCCGCACCGGCTCCAGTCCCTGGTGGCAGCGCTCGAGGTCACGGCGCACGCGGTGGAGAGGGACCTGGCCCCGGAGCGGCACTGAGCCACTGTGCCCGGGCGTGGACGCCGATCCCGGGGCGCCACGACTCGCATGGCATAGCACTCGCATCATTGACGTGACGTAAAGCGAGTGTCATTCGCCACGGAATCGCGCTCGAACCGCCTCGCGCTTCCCCTCCCCACCGCGTACGCGGCGCCGAGCCCCGGCCGCCGCGGCTCCCACACCGCCACGCGTGCCGGCATCGCCGAGGCCGTGTCGCCGACCGTCCACCAGGGCGGCCCCCGACGGCCATCGTCGACCGCCTCACTTTCAACGGCACCATCGTCGAAACCGGCACCGATTCCTACCGCCTTGCCAGCACCCGGGCACGAGCTGAGGAGCACGCCAAGGCCGGTTGATCTCTGCCCACCGCCTGCTCCGACAACCAGCCGTCCCGCTGTCGGGGCACGATGATTGTGATCGTGATCGGGATCGGGCGGCTCAACGGAAGGCAGCGGCATTCTCCGAGGCCCATTGCTGAAACGTCCTGGCCGGCGCACCGGTGATCTGGGAAACCGTGTCACGCACCATGAGCAGCTCGTCGTTCACGTCGCCACCCGTCAGGTCGAGCACCGCGTCAGCGGCTTCGTCGCCCAGGAAGATGGCCATCTGACGATGGGCTTCCTGCCGGCCGATCTCGGCGAACGGCACTTTCCGCCCTAGTACTGCCGCGATGGCCCCGACCTGCTGCCGGGCCGTGACCCTCTCCGGACCAGTCAGCGCATACGTCCGCTCTTGGTGGCCGGACTCGGTCAGTGCCCCCCGAGCCACCGATGCGATGTCCGCAGGGTGGATCGTGGGGAGACCGATGTCCGCATAGGGCACACGGACCGTTTCGTGCTCCCGGATCGTTCCCGCCCACCACAGGGCATTCGAGGCGAACTGTGTCGGCCGCAGGATCGTCCACCTCATGCCGCTGTCCTTGAGCAGCTGCTCGACAGTTAGGTTCTCTCCGGCGGGGCCCAGGTGCGGATGGGTCTGGACGGTAATGGACGAGACCAGCACTACGTGTTCCACGCCTGCCCGCTGGGCCGCCTCGATGATCTCGGCGTCCGAACCTATGCGTGACACGAGAAACAGCGATCGGACCCCCTCCAATGCGGACTTCAGCGAGGCTGTGTCAGCGAAGTCACCCGCAACGGCTTCGACCCCTTTGGGGAACGCGGCTCGTTCAATGTCACGGGTGAGCCCCCTCAACGGTCCGGCGCCGAACGCCCGGAGCTCTTGCAAGAGGGCACTTCCTATATTTCCGGTGGCTCCGGTCACGAGGATCATGAGGTCTTCTCCCGTCATGAGGCGGTGATCAACATGCCGTGACGTTAAGACCTCAACCAAACTCCAGGTCAAGAAGGGGCGCCAGGTGTCGCGAGCTGGGCACGTTCATCCGCGTGCTTCGCAGGACACACGGCCGACAACGAACACATGTGTTCGCGACGGCAGTGCCGTCATTACGCCCCGCGCAAGCGTGCTGGGTGGCCTCAGTGAATGCCCTCATCCCCACGGTGGACATGGCGGGCCTGCCCCAGATCGACGCCACCCTGACTCGAGGCGGGAACGCTGGTGGAGGTCTTGACGCTCTGCGCGTCGATCACGCAGGCCGACAGAGCGGCGTTGCGGCCCTCCCGCTGCCGCACCAACTCCCGCAGCAGGCCGTTGAGCTGGGCGAAGATGCCTTCCTTCTGCCACCTGGCGAAGTACCCGCAGACGGTTTCCCAGGGCGGGAAGTCGTGCGGGAGGTAGCGCCACTGGCATCCGGTGCGGTCGACGTACAGGATCGCGTTCATGATCTCGCGCAGGTCGTGTTCCGGTGGCCGGCCGATGCCCAGGGCATGCCGGCGCCGCTCGGCCCGTCAGGCTGTGAGGACCGGCTTGAGCAACTCCCAGGGAGCATCGGACAGATCACTCGGATACGCATGACGATCGGTCATGACCTCGGCGTACTGCCAGAAGGTGTGTGCGCCCAGGTGCACGTTCTGCCCCGCGGAAGCACGGGCCGGAGTCCGGCGTCCTGGGATGAGACAGGCGGAAGCCAACTCCCGCCCCAGGGGCCGTGAACTCTATCATTCGGCTGGATGGGCTAGGAGGGTGTCTCACGTGACAAGTTTCGCGAGCTTCTTGTAGCAGGTCAGGGCGGCGGCCATGGCCAGGCCTCGGCTCTGCCAGTCGTTGCGGACCACGTACGGGATCTTGAGACCACGAGCAGCCCATGGCAGGCTCATACCGCATGATCGATGAATTCGCGAAAGACAACCTGCACGGGAGACTGCGGCGGGACCGCAAGGCGCTGCTCTGGAAACTCGACGGCTTGTCCGAATACGACGCCCGCCGACCTTTGACAGTATCCGGGACCAACCTCCTCGGCCTGGTCAAACACGTGGCCACCGTCGAGGCCAGGTACTTCGGCGAGGTCTTCGACCGCCCTTCCCCGGAACCGCTGCCCCGGTGGCAGGACTACAACGGCAGCGATCTGTGGGCGACCGAGGACGAGACCCGCGATCAGATCATGGGGTTCTACTGGCGCACGTGGGAACACTCGGACGCGACGATCAACGAGCTTCCCCTCGACGCCCCCGGCCACGTGCCGTGGTGGCCGGAGCCTTATCCCAACACGAACCTGTTCGCCATCATGGTCCATGTCCTCGGCGAGTCCATCCGGCATGCCGGGCACGCCGATATCCTGCGCGAGGGCCTCGACGGCCGGACCGGGGTGCGCGCCGAACACGAGAAGCAGATCGACGAGGAAGCCCGTGCAGCCTACTGCGCGAAGATCGAGCAGGCCGCCAGGTCGGCCGCACCAATCAAGGCCTAGAGGTTGTCTCACGTGACTTGATGTTCGTGCGGCATGATGCCGGTCGTGGGTGCTGATCTATCGAAGCGTCTGGTTCCTGATGAACTCCGGGAGCTGGCCGCCCCGTTGCTGCCGTCGTTCGCTGCTCGTCCGCAAGGTGGTGGGACCGCTCCGTGTGACGAGCGGGCCGTGGTCACGGCAGTGGTGTACGCGCTGACCAGCGGCTGTGCCTGGCGGCATCTGCCGCCGACGTTCGGCATGTCGCCCGCCACCGCGCATCGCCGCTTCACGGTATGGACCGAGGCCGGCCTGTGGCGTCGGCTGCACCGGGCGGTGCTGGACGAACTCGGGGCCCGGGGCGAGGTGGACTGGACCTCGGCGATCGTCGACGCGGCCTCCGTTCGCGCCAAAAGGGGGGATCGCTGACCGGGCCGAACCCGGTCGATCGCGGCAAGAAGGGCAGCAAGCTGCACGTGCTGTCCGATGCCCGGGGCATTCCGCTCGCCGTCGCCGTGTCCGGCGCGAACATGCACGACAGCCTCGCCCTCAAGCCGTTCATCCGCGGCATACCCGCCGTCCGGTCCCGCCGGGGACCACGGCGGCGCCGACCCGTCAAACTCCGCACGGACAAGGCGTACTTCTCCGCCGAACACCTGGCCTGGCTGCGCGAGCGCGGGCTCGTCGCGCGCATCGCGCGGCCCGGCATCGAGTCCGGCGAACGCCTCGGTCGGCACCGCTGGAAGATCGAACGGTCGATCGCCTGGCTCTTCGGCTACCGCCGCCTCACCGTCCGATACGAACGAAAGGGCTCGCACTTCTTCGCCTTCCTCGGCCTGGCCGCCGCCCTGACCCGCTACAAGAAGCTCGCGAAACTTGCCACGTGAGACAACCTCGAAGCCAGATTATTCGTCTCGTCCACCACTCACGGCGGGAGGTTGATCCGTCGCTGGTGCGCCTGTGACGCCTCTACGCATGCACTATCCCTCTGGCATATTCGCATTTCACTCATCCGGCTTATATTCAGTAATTCGCCTGCAGCCTTACCGTTGCCAGGTCACACTCCCAACCTCGAAGGAAGAGGACAATGGCAGGCACCCCGGACGCGGTCACCCCTGAATGCCGAGGCGGGAAGGTCGTCATCAGCTACGAAGGGGACCCCCAGACCGAGAAGGACTGGTACGGTCTCTACAATCAGCAGCCCGTCGCCTCCAATTGGAGGACCGGACTGGTCGGATACAAGCCGGGGAACGACCAGTCCGGCGAGTGGCAGTGGGCGAACAAGAGCACCAGTTACGCCACCGGCCAGGTCAGCGGAGAGAACCTTCGCACTGTCTACTGGACCCACAACGGCAACGGATACGAGCCCGTCAGCGACACCCAAGGTACGAGCCTGTACTGCAAGTTGTAGCTGCCTCGGCGATGGGGGCCTTAACTAGCGGCAAGAACGCGCCCCGATGGGAAAATGTACTATCAGGGCGCGTTCTTTCCACCGGCCTGGTAGTACAGCAGTTGCCGTCACTGACACGGCTCCAGCACTAGCTAGGTGTATTACGAGCAGGGCGGCTGCCAGACAACCGGCGAGTGTGAGAACAGCATCATGGGGAATTCCGGCAGTGTCATGGAAAGTTGCCTGGGTGGCTGCATGGGCGTGGCTGTCGTGCTCGGCCTCTTCGGCTTTTCATGAAATCGGTAGCCGACGACCTGGATGACGAGTCATCACCAGGGCCCTCGCCGCGACCTGCCATGACAGTGACCACGAGGGGCGCTTCACCGGACTTGCCAAAGGTAGAGGAGGACGAGGCGGGGGCAGCCGTCAGTGGTCGCCCGTTTCCTTGGCCAGCTGGGTGTGGCGATGGCTGGAGTTGCGGCGGTTGGAGGTCGAGCCCGGTCTCGGCGATGAGGCCCTCGATAAGGCGGGGGCGGTACTGCATCCGTTTCAGCCGCGTCTTCGCCAACGCGGTGAGCTGGTCCAGGCTGTGTCTGGTGAGGTTGGCCAGCGATCTCTTCATGTGCCACCACACGCCCTCGACGGGGTTGAGCTCGGGGGCGTACGGCGGCAACTGGTAGACGGTCAGCCATAATCGGGCGGCGCTGAGCTCGTGCATGGTGCGACTGACGTGCGTGTTCAAGTTGTCCCACACCAGAACGATGGGGCCGCCGAGCTGCTGGTGCGCGGCATCCAGCAGGCGGGCGTAGTCGGTCTCGGTGAAGGCCTTGCGACGGTCCTTGGCGGGACCATGGTCGAGGTGGATGCGGTAGATCAGCCGTGATCTGCGTCCTGCTTTGGTGCAGATCAGCGCCGCCATCGAGACACGTTTGGCGCCTGTGGCGGTGACCCGCACCAACGGGGTGTGGCCCCGGCTGCCCCAGGCATCCAACACCGTTTCCAGAAGGCGGAGTTGTCCCGCGTCGAGCTTGCAGCGAGCACCGCCGGGGCCCTTGGAGGCCAGAGCCTGGCGACCGCCCGAAGCCAACGCCCGCCGCCATCGGCATAACTCATTCCTCCGGCATAGCGCAGCCCACGGCAACCGTCACGACCCGACGTAACCCGCACCGTTAAAGATCTCTAGCTGTTGCGGGACAGGAGGCTGTTGACGCCTGAGCGGGTCTTCACTTCGTCGTAGCAAGTTACTGGAAGATCGCGGTGCGCCCAGACGTTGCCTCCAGATATGAAGATCGGCGAAGCCTCCAGAGTCAGCGGCGTGAGTGCGAGATCGTTGCGGCACTACGAGGATGAGGGCTTGATCGTCCCTGGTCGTTGCAGCAATGGATTCCGCGACTACTGCCAGTCCACTATCGACCGGGTGCTCGTCATCCGCTCGCTGCTGGAGTCCGGGCTGCCCGTGCGGCTGATCAGGGAGGTTCTGCCCCACCTCACTGACGGCCCCGATGCCAGCACGGATGCGGTGTGCGCGGAGTTCCTGCACGAGGTGCAGAGCCATCGCGATCGGCTCGCTGCACGCATCGCCGTTCTCAGCGATCAGCAGGCGGCACTCGACGCCTACCTGAGAGAGGCCCGCCGCTCTGGTCTATAGCCGCCACTTGACCTTGACGTAAGTGTCAGACTCCTACGTTCGGCGCATGGAGATCAACGAGCAGCAGCACACCGCTGAGCAGACGGTACGAGCACTGGTCCAGAGGTCGCACCGGGGACCGAAGGATCTGACCCTCACGACCGATCACCGCCACCCCACCCCAGGGCCCGGCGAGTACCTGATCCGCGTCGGCGCCGCCGGGGTCAACTTCGCGGACGTCATGCAAACCCATGGCACCTACGGAGGAGGCCCGCAGGCGCCCTACGTGGCGGGCTTCGAAGCCGCCGGCGCGATCGTGGGTGTCGGCGCGGGGGTCGAACGCCCACTGCCAGTCGGCATGCACGTCGTCGGAGCCGGCCCGGGCGCCTTCGCGCAGTACATGACGATGCCGGCCGCGGGTGTACTTCCCGTGCCTTCCGGCTGGAGCGACGCCGAAGCCCTCGGCCTGGTGCTGAACTGGACAACCGCATTGGCGGCACTGAAGCCGTTGGGCGAGATCAAGACGGGCGACGTAGTGCTCGTTCATGCCGCGGCCGGAGGCGTGGGGCAGGCCGCCGTCCGACTCGCCCGCCACTACGGTGCGCGCGTGATCGCCACGGCGACATCAGCCAAGCACGACACCGTCAAAGCGCTCGGCGCTGACGAGGTCCTGGACAGCCGACGCCCCGATCTGGCCACGGAGATCACCCGCCTGACGGGCGGTGTCGACCTGGTGCTGGAATCGGTGGGACAGGCCACGTTCGAGGTCAGTCTCTCGGTCACCAAACCCTTCACCGGACGCATCGTCGTGTTCGGCGCCGCTTCCGGCGATGCCAGCCTCAGCACGCACGACCTGGTCTTCACCCATCAGGTCCAAGTCAAGGGCCTGCACATCGGTGCGCTGGCGGCCGCGGCCCCGTCCATCTATCGATCATTGCTCGTCGAGATCGAGGCACTCATCGCCCAGGGCGTGTACCCGCCCGGCACCCCCCAGGTTCACCCCCTGGCCGAGGGGCCAGCGGTGCTGCAGCAACTCGAAGCAGGCCATACCCGAGGCAAGCACGCACTCGATCCCTGGCGATAGGAATGCCTGTGACGCACCGCAATGCCCTACTGTCCCCCGAGGGTCGGCTGATGGCGTTTGTGAGTGAAAGCCGGGCCCGCGCCTCGGACCTTCTTGGCTCAGCCCAGCGCGTCCATCAGGGCGGTGACATAGGCATCCAGCCGCTCCTCCACAGCTCGCGTCGTCATCTCTGCCCTCCCTGCATCCCGCCACGCCTGCGCCACCAACTGCACTTCTTCTGAGCACGCCAGTCCGTCCCGCACCCGCCAGTACAGCCGCTCGCTCGCAACCGCGGCAAGCACCCCGCCGGCCTCCTCATACGCCTCGGCGAACCGCTGACCCCACGCCGGGCCGTGCAGCAGCGCGAGATTGGTGGAGCAGTGCGCCACATCGAGATCCGCCGGACCCCAGGAGGTAGCCGCCCAGTCGACGACGCCGGTGATCCGCGCACCCGCTGACCTGGAGGGCAGCACGTCGAACAGCACGTTGCCGGGTTGGAAGTCCCGGTGCAGGAACCGCCCTTCATAGGGCGGCGCGGGCCCCCGGATCACGTCGATCGCCGCGGCCCACGCCGCCGCGTCGGCACCCTTCGGAACCACGACGGTGTCGGCGGTCGTCAACGCCACATACTCCCGGGGCCGCTCGGCGGGTCGCAACGCGTGGATCGCCACAAGTTGACGGGCCAGCAGAGGAACGCGCGTCTCCAATCCCTCATCGTCGAGGACCGTCCGGCCCGCCAGATGCGTCATCAGGAGCGACGGATACTCGCAATGTGCGGCGGTCGGATCAACCGCGACCAGTCCAGGAGCCGGCACGCCGGTCACCGCCAGCAGGGTCAGGGCGCCAGCCTCCCTGCTCAGCGAGTCCTCGGCGCGCTCCACGTAGAACGGGTCGACGAAGGTCCGCAGCACCAGGTCACGGGTGCCTCCGTCCCGCGTGCCGATGGTCAGCCTCCGCATTTCGGCAGTGATGCCGCCGTGCAGCGCCTCGGTTCTGACGATCCGTTCGCCGACCTCCAGATGCCGGCTCACCCAAGCCAGTGTCAACGGTCGGACGGCCGCCGCCTCATCGTGGTTGGTCACCGTGCCACCTCATCATCCGGAGGCAGCACGCGCAAAAGATTTCAGCGGCATGACCAGCACCTTTCCCTGGACCATCCCGATGCTGGCTGGTCAAGCACTGAGGTGCTGTCAAAACTCGTGAACATCACCCATCCAGGGAATTAGGTGCCTCCCAAACCCATGAACATTCGCTGTCAGGACACCACGGGAGATTCCTACAGCGGCCGGTCAAGCGTTTCGAACGTCTCCAGCGGCACCGGCCCGAGCGGAGCGAGCCGAGCGACAACGCCCTCCACCGCTGTGTCAGGCACGTGGCCGCTCTGACGCAGAAAATAATCCAGGCGGATCCCGTCGCTGCTCTTCATCACGTGGTCCGCGAGCTTCCGTTCGTTAACCACCTTGAACTCAACGACTGCTTTGGGGAGTTCTCTGTTGCGGCCCCGTCGCCTGGGCCGCTCGACCACTGCCAGGTCAACCTTCCGCGTAGTGCGCTCGCCACCACTCCCTTCGGTCTACATGCCCGTCCACTCTCGGCCGACGTCCAGCCGTGTCCCCGCAAGTAGGCGGTGCAGCTGGTAGGCCACCCGGTCCCGGACTGGGTTCTCTACCTGGGAGGTGAGCGCCAGATATGCCAGCTCCCCGTCCTCGAACGACTGACCCGCACTTTGTAAGCAGGAGTCGAGGAGATCCGTCGTGAGCCTCGTCGGCGATTGGACCGTGCCGTCCACACCAGACTGTCGGCCGCGATTGCCGGCGGTCTTCGCGTTGGTCATGGTTGGGAACTTACCCGCCTGGTACGACAATCCGGTCCAGGGAAGAACCCCGCCGCCCACAGGCCAGGAGACCTGTTGTGACATCGAGCTGGTCAGCGAACGCTCGAAGCATCTGAAGTGGGAAGCTCCGGCCATGTATGGGTCCTCGGTGCCGCCAGCCTGTGTGCAATCGCGACCGAATCGGTGGTTGGGCGTACGAGTTCATCTCTCCGTGGCTTCAGGAATCTGTGAACCTGCGCGCTTCCCGTAACCCGGACGGAACTGGCAGCCGGGCCCGGCCGGAAGGTGGTCCGGACCGGCCGTCGGCGTGGCCTGATCATTCAGACCGGAAACCGGCTGTTACGGGTTTGCGGCCAGGCCGTAGAAACGGACTGCCATTTTGCGTTGACCGTTTTCGGATCCAAGGAGCCCACCATGACCCGTTTGCGCACCGCCACCATGGCCCTCGCCGGCGCTGCCGCGATGTTCGCCCTCACCACCGCGCCCGCCCAGGCGGCCCCCGGTGACGTGACGACCACCTGCGCGAGCACGGCCACGCCGGCAGGCTACGTCGACGTCAGCTGGGGTTACAGCCCCAGCTGCGGCACCCAGAACTTCGACCCGAACATCAAGCAGATCAAGCAGCTCACCGGCTTGCCCGTAGGTTCCGTCGTCCAGGCCTGCGGGTCCACGTACTACCCCGCCGGCTGGGTCCAGACCAGTTCGTACTACACGAGCTCCTGCGTCGCCTTCCCGAACTCGGGCTTCAACAACAACGCCTGGACCCTCAAGCGCGTCTCCTGATCGCACCTTCCGATCGCAGCTCCGCCCCGCGACCGAATCGAGCGGGGCGGGCTCACCCAGCCGGATCACCCAGTTCAGTCAGGAAACCGCCGGATCGGGAGAGCCCGCGGTCAGGCGCTGATAGCGCGAGCGCAAGGCTTGCGGGGTGTCTGGAGCACCGCCGATGAAGGTGTGCAAAGCCGGATCCGACAGCACCGCGGCCATCACCTCGGCGTGCTCGTCATGAAGCGGTAGCAGGTCCAGCCGCCTGGTGCTGATGGCCTCAATCACGATGTTCACGCCGCGATCGCCTTGGGCCGTTTGATGAGTCGGCCGTTTTCGAAGCAGGCGGCGCGGACGAGGGCAACGAGGTGGGGCGCGTTCACCACCCGCCATCGGGCCTGAGCGGACTCAACGAGCTCGAAGGCCGTGGCCGGGCAGCGGTCCGGGAGCAGACCTCGCAGGTGACCTGGCAGCACCTGGCGATCACCGGGCTTTCACCTTCGGGCAGGCCGGGTTCTCGCAGTACAAGCGGCGCACGGACAGGTCGATTCGGAGTGGTCGGCCGCCGAGCGTGACATCGGCGAGGTGCCGCACATAGCGGCTGTGGCACCACTCAGTCAGTTGGCCGGATCCCGTACACACCGCTGGAACGTCGGGACCGTGTGCGGGCACGGACCGCCACGACAGCATCGGAAACGTCAACCGAGACAATCAGCACATTGGCCGACTTCGGTAACAGCGTGGCCAGTTCAAGAGAACACAGTCAGAGGTTGCCCGCCAGTAGACCAGCCGACCGCCGTCCCGGGATGATCTACGGCTACGAAAATCTTGCCAGAGCCACGTTCACGTGTACGCCGACACATCGGCAGAAGCGTTCCGTCCACATCACATACGCCTTCATCAACGAGGCCTGTAGGACTTTGGCGAGCGTGGGGGCGAGGGCGAGCAGGGCTCGTCGGCCCGCGCTCAGGCGCCGCCATCGGGTACCGAGAGCGCCGCGGTGCTCCCTCAGACGGGCCGTCAGGAAGCGGAGGACGGAGCTGGACACGTCGACGCCGGACGGGTGGACAAGCACGTGAAGCCTCTGGTGGATTGCCTTCAGGGGCAGATCACCGTCATGGTGAACGGCGAAGCGTGCGCAGCGGCGTGCTGCACCGCCTCATTGGCCTCGTCCAGCGGGAACGAGGTGACGCGCCAGTGGTCCAGTGGCAGCAGCCCGGCCCGGACCAGGGCCGCAAGCCGTCCGGGCGCGTCCCTGGGATACATGTACTGGCCGCGCACGGTGATGCTGTTGCGCATCAGATGCGAGTAGGGCAGCGCCAGGTCGCCCTGCACTCCGCCCATCATCGCGATGCTGCCGCCAGGGCGGACGGCCAGCACCGCGGCACGCACCGGGGCGGTGTCGCTGATCGGCGGCAGCATGTCCAGGACGCGGTCGATCGGCCCGGGTGCCGCAGCCCGCATCGCCGCGGTGTCGTCCTCCTCGCGTCCGGTGAGGACGACAGGTCGCACGCGCGGGCCGAACCGCTCCACCAAGTCGTCCAGCACCGACTTGTTCCGGCCGGGTGCGACCACGCAGCCGGCGCCCATGGCCATGGCCACCGACACCCCGGCGCTGCCGAAGTTGCCGGTGGCGCCGCTTATCAGCACCGTCTCGCCGGGTTGGAGGCCGGCGGCGCGCAGCCCGCCGTAGGGCACGGCCAAGGTGTTGACGGCGGCCCAGGAGGCGGGATCTCCGCCGGGGTGCACGGTTTCATCGCCACCGAGCCGGGTCACGTTCTCCAGCGGAGCAAGCATCCGCTCGGCGAACCCGCCGTGGCGGAAGCGGCTCTGGATGCGCCGGGCACCGTCGCCGGGGGCGATCAGGCCCTGCAGCATGATGTCGGGCGCAACGGCAGCGTCGCGGGAGCGGACCGTGGGATCACAGAGCACCCAGTCGCCGGGAGCCACGCGGGTGGCGTCCGGGCCGACGGCCCGGACCCGGCCGACGGGGCCGGGGCCGGGCGCGATCGGCAGCAGCGACGGGTAGTCGCGGACCCCTTCCAGCACTTCCTTGGTGTAGGGCAGCACGGGAGAGGCAACCACGTCCACGACGATCTCGCCGGTACCCGGCACCCGGCACCCGGCACCCGGCACCCGGCACCCGGCACCCGGCTCGGGGAGGTCCGCGATCCGCAACGGCTCGCCTTGAGGTGCAGCACAGCAGCCTTCATCACCCAACTCCCTTGCTATATGTCAGCGTTCACAGAGCCCTAACCCACCCCCGGTGGCGCTCATACGCCACAGCAGTTGCGTCCCGGTGGCCGGCCCTGCGCTACTTCGCCCTCAACGGCACCGACCATCGCAGCCACGCCGAGCGGAACGCGGCCATCGCCGCCTACGTCCGCCGGCGCAATGCCCGCGCTGAACCGAAGACGAACTTTGCCCCCGACTCACCGATCCGATCATGGACTGACTGCCCGGCCAAGGCCGCCTGACGAGCCAATCGCAGCTGATCGCTTCCCTGTTGTGGCAGTCAGTCCGATCAAGTAGGGTCACCCAACGTGAACACCGGACCGGCGCTACGCCACGCACGGATTGGCCACCCGGTGGAGGGCTGATCGCACGGTGGGTGCAAAGAATGCACCCCCTCAGTTCGGCACGCGGACCTCCCGGCACTCGCGCACCGCGAGTCCGTTTTCCGCGTCGAACAACAACGAGGTCAGCCGAATGACAGCCACGTTCAACCACACCATCATCGCTGCCAAGGACCGCAACGAGTCGGCTCGGTTCTTCCGGGAGTTGTTGGAACTCTCAGAAGCGCCGTCCTGGGGCCCGTTCACCAACATCCAGCTCACCGACGGCGTGCTACTGCAGTTCGCTGAGCCGCCGGTGGAGATCCAGATGCAGCACTACGCGTTCTTGCTCGACGACGAGCTCTTCGATCGCGCGTATCGGCGGCTGTGTGATCGCGACATCGAGCACTGGGCCGACCCGCAGATGCGCCGCCCAGGCGAGATCAACAACGAGCACGGCGGTCGAGGCGTGTACTTCAAAGACCCCGCCGGTCACGCGATTGAGCTGATCACCCGCCCGTATCTGTAGCCGAGGCAGGACCTGGTCGGGTGCCCGAAACAGCACGCCCGACCAGGCGGTCAACTGGCCGAACTCCACCTTTTCCCCAGGGCGTCGCCACCATCCAGGATGAAGTGGTCTCAGTCTGCTGACGAGGAGGCAGCACGTCGATTACCCGGGCCAAGCGGGTCGAGTCATTAGCGCCGCGTGCCCCAGGTCATCCACGCGAACGTCTCCCGGGTCTCGGAGCGGGCGAAGCAGTCGGCCACCGAGGTCGGCCACCGAGGCCAACAGCCCCCCGAACGCGATCCCGTGGGCTTCGTGGTCTGCCGTGGCCGTAGCGGCCGGCTGGTTCTGATGTTGCGTGGAGCGGAGTTGGGGATCAGCGGCAGGAGGGTGATCCCCACAAGAAAGGGATATACCCACAGCGAATCGCCCATGTGGTCACGACGTGGCGCGGCGTGCCGCGCCCGACAGGAAGACAGTGCCGAGCATCACGACCACGCTCACGATCAGGAACGACGGTGACATGCCCGCCGGAGTGCCGTCGTCGGCCCGGATCGCGCCCATGAAGTCGACTGGAGCGATGCCGTTGACCGTGCCGTACCAGAGAGGCGGATAGGCGAACTGAAAGAGTCGGTGTGTCCGGCTGAGCGTGCCGAGGACGAGCGCGAAGGAGGGGATGAAGAGTGCCCCGAGGAACCAGTGGACCAGTCCTTGGGTATCGGAGCCGGTGATCATGCGAATCGCTGGTCCAATGCCGGCTACAACTGTGAGCAGAATGCCTGCTCCCCACTCCGCCGCCATGCGGCTGCGCGCCGAGGGATAAGCACCCAGGATGGCTTCGACCCCGCACTCATGGCGCTGGGTGCCCAGCCGGGACCAGATGAGTACCGGCCAGATCCAGGCCAGCGGGAGCAGGAATCGCGTGACACCGGTCGCGGGTGTGACCAGCTGGGCGACGAGTGTCAGGACGAGGATCCCGGCCCACCACCAGGCGGGGGTGCCCTGGATGAGGATGCGGACCTCTCCGACCAGCAAACGCAGCGCGGGATTGCCGTACCTCACGGAGGCGCTCGGCAGACTCGTGAACCCGGCTGAGCGCTCCTCCACGCGGTCGTCCCGGATGATCATCGAGGGGGTCCCAACTCCATCCGGCAGGGTGCGTGCATCCGTACCCGGCTTCGCCAGGACGCCGCCACGAGCCGGGTCGAACCGCGGGAACCAGAGTGCAGGCAGCGACGCGAGCGCCACCGCGATCATGATCAGCGCGTACCGGCTGAGCAGAAACGCAGGGCTGGGGTCGAAGCCATGCCACTCGAAGGTTTTCAATGGCTTGTCGATCAGCGTCAGCCCCAAGCTGAACTCGCCGGCCTTGTCAGGGTCGATGCCCTGCGCCTGCATGCTCGCGCTCAGCGACTGGACGACCCGGTGCACTCCGATGCCGCCGAGCGGTGCGTTGGGAGATTGGCCGCCGATCGCGATGAACGCCCAGATGAAGAACCACAGTACGTTGCCGAGCCCGGCTCTCAGCAACGGAATCGCCTCGAAGAGAAGCGCCGCAGCCGCGGTGAACGCCATCAGCGGCAAGGAGATAGTCACGAAAGGACTCACCAACTGCACGGGGTTGACCGTCATGGTCTCCCCGCGCGCCAACTGCATGACCACCGCGGTGACCACGAGGACTCCCAGCATGGAAGCCAACACCAGGACACTGCTGAGGAACTTGGCGAGCAGGTAGGCCCACGTTCGCAGTGGCGTCGCGGCCAGGAGCCGGCCCACACCGGTGGCCTCGTCGCGCGAGATCGCGTTGCGCACGACGTAGAACCCGCCCAGTGAGAGCCAGACCGTTCCGGCCAGCGCGACGACCATGCCGATGTACGCGCTGTTGTAGGTGCCCCGGTAAGCACCCAACTGCATGACGACCCAGCCGGATTCCTTGGCAGGTGTGGCGAGATATCCCAGCCCGACCGCGGCGATCAGGATGACGGCGTACGCCGGTCGGCGCACCCGGTCCCAGAAGTCCCCGATGGCGAGCCTGATGAGTGTCTCGAGCATCACTGCCATCCCGTGGGGCCGGCGGGAGCAGCCAGTGGTGCTGACGGGTTCACCACGGGCTGGTTCACGATGGCCAGATAGGCATCCTCGAGATCGGGCTCGACCCGCTCAGCGGTGGCGTACGGCGGTACATGCGTCAGGAGTCGTACGCGGACCCCACTTGAGGTTCGGATCATGCGGCTGACGATCTGGCGCTGCTGGATGACCGAGACGTCCGCGGGATCGACGAGGACCTCCCAGACCCGTCCCTCTACCGCCGCCAGAAGATCCTCGGGCGATCCCCTGCGCAGCAGTCGTCCACCCGCGACTACCACGATGTCTGAGGCCACGGACTCGACGTCGGAGACGATGTGTGTGGAGAGCATGACGACTCGGTCCGCGGCGAGATCGCTCAACAGGTTCCGGAAACGAACCCGTTCCTCGGGGTCGAGGCCGGCGGTCGGCTCGTCCACGATGATGACCTTCGGATCGGCGAGCAGCGCCTGGGCGATACCCACCCGACGCATCATGCCGCCGGAGTACTTGCCGAGGGGTCGTTTGACCGCCTCCGTGAGGTTGACCAGTTCCAGCAGTTCGTCGATGCGAGCACGGGCCGAGCGCGCTGAGAGGCCCTTGGCAGCGGCCAGGTACGAGAGAAACTCCCGCGAGGTGAGGTTGGGGTACACCCCGAAGTCCTGCGGGAGATAGCCGAGAGTGCGGCGCAGCACGTCGGGCTTGGCCACCACGTCGGCGCCATCGAACAGGACCTGACCGCTGGTCGGCCGGGTCACGGTCGAGGCGATGCGCATGAGCGACGACTTGCCGGCTCCGTTCGGGCCGAGCAGGCCGAGCATTCCGGTCTCCAGCCTCATGGTCATGCCGTCCACGGCTCGCTTGCCGCCCCGGTAAACCTTGGTGATGTCGATCAGTTCCAGCATGATGTGTCCCCCTACGCCCCGAAGTCCCGGACGCCGGTCAGCGCCGCCGGGGCGTTCGCCCGGCTTCCCGTCAGCTTCGTGGCGCGGCCGTTGCGCAGGACCTTCACCGACTTCGGCACCGCGACCCGGAAGCGCACATCGCAGTTGGCGAACCGCTCGCAACCGGCCTGCAGGTCCAGCGTGCCGTCCGAGAGCTTCCAACTGGAGTGCGGCTTCGCCCCAGGCCGGACATCGAACCACCGGGTGACTTCGACGTCCTCGCGGTCGCTCGCGACAAGGTCCGTGGGAATGCCGTGGGACCGGACGTTGAGCGTCTTCCCGTCGAACGAGAAGGTCTTCTTGTCGGGTGCCGCATCGTCGGCGTCGGCGCAGCCCGTGACAACAGCCAACGAGGTCACAGCAACGGCAGCCAGGACACTCCTTGACAAACTGCGAGAGAACACACGTACCTCCGGATAGCTCAGTAGACGTCTTCAACATGGCCCCCGTGCCCTGCGGGGCACCCGCCACGACAACCGCGCGGAACGCCAACCCGCAACGGCGGGAACCTCACGAGGCGTGGGCGCGCAGGGACCGGTCCAGCAGGCAGAGGACGGCGAGCGGTGCCATCGCCAGCATCGGGAGCACAGTCGTGCCGAGGGGGCTCATGCCCGCCCCGGGACTGCCGAGCAACTGCCCGACCAGCAGGGACAGCACCATGTTGTTGCCGCTGTGCGCCAGGCTCGCCACCCACACGCTCCCGCTGCGCCGGTAGAGCCACCACAGCAGCACCTCCTGGACCAGGAAGGACGCCGTCCACGCGGCGAGGCCGACGGCTCGGTCGCGGAACTCGATGTAGCCGATGAACGCCAGCGGAAAGTGCCAGAGCGCCCAGATCAGCCCGGTCGCCAGCACCGACGGCACGGTCCGGCCCCCGAACAGCCGGGGCCGCAGATAGCTGGTCCAGCCGAACTCCTCGCCGCAGTACAGAGGGGTGAGCACCGGCACGACCAGCATCAGCGCCGCGATCGCCGCCCAGCCCGGCAGCCCCGACAGCACCTCGCCCAGCGGCGCGAGGTCCGGCTCCCACAGGCCGAGCGCCGCCGCCAGGGCGACCGAGGCCGCGGCGATGCCCAGCGGGCCGAGCCAGGCGATGATCCAGTACGGCCACGCCTCCCGCAGCCGGAGCCTCAGCCCCGCGTCCGCGAACCCTTCCTTCGTGACCCAGCGGCGCACGACGACCGCCACGATCCCCGGACCGAGGGCGTACGGGAGCTGCAGCAGCGGATTCATCGCCGACAGCCCGAGCCCCCGTCGGGCGAACAGCAGCCACAGCCACGTCAGACCGAACGACAGGGCCAGGAACACGACAACGCCCTTGTTCCCGGCGGCCCTTGCCCCGCCCTTCTCCATGCCCCGTGCCCCGGGCACCCCCCCGACCTCTGCCCCGACCCCTTCGAGGCCCGCTCCCTGTGCCATGCGCACGCTCCCCACTTCTCCGGACGACGACACGGAGAAAGCTCCCACCCCCGGCCCGGCCCTCGCATCGCCGCCCGGAGCCAACTCCTGCTCCCCCGGAAGAGGCCCCCCACCTGGCTCTTTCGGGGGACGCGGCGGGCACCGGCCGGGCAGTATGGTCCAGCCATGCGCACCGCGTTGATCCGGAGCCCGCGGCCGTGGCTCCACGCCGTCGCCGGCGCCCTGCTGAGCCTCCCGCCCGCGCTGGCCGCCGCGTTGGCGGCGCCGCCCGGCCGACCGCTGCCGCTGCGGGTCGCCGCGAGCGCGGTGGCGCTGCTCGCCGCCCTCGCCGCCATGGGCTTCCCGCGCGCCGCCCGCACCGGTTCCGTACGCCTGGCGAACACCCTCCTCGGTACCGAACTGCCCGCGCCCGCCCCCGGGACGAGCCGCGACCACCGGCTGCGGACGACGGCGTGGCTGGTGCCGCACATAGTGGTGGGCGTCGCGGTGACCACGGTGACATTCCTCCTGCTGCTGTCCGCCGCGGTGTTCCCCGGGGTGTGGCTGGCCGGCGGCGGTCATGTGTCGACGTTCGGCACGACCGTGCCGGTGGGGGCCGGATGGCGGGGCGCGTGGACCCCGCTGGTGTCTGTCGTGACACTCGCCGCCGCGGCGTACGTCGCCCTGGGCGGCGCAGCCGTGCTACGCCCGCTCGCCCCGGTCCTCCTCGACCACCGGCCCGCCGAACGGCTCGCCGCCGCCGAGGAGGAGCTGAACCGGCTCGCCGGACAGCAGCGGCTGGCACGCGAGTTGCACGACTCGATCGGGCACACCCTGACCGCCTCCACCATCCAGGCCGCCGTCGCGGGCGAGCTGCTGGACCGTGACCCGGAGGCGGCGCGGCGCGCCCTCACCAGCATCGAGGAGACCACGCGCGCCGCGCTGGACGACCTCGACCACGTCCTCGGCCTCCTGCGCGCCGGAGACACGCCCACCGCGCCCCCGCGCACCCTCGCCGACCTCGGCCCGCTCACCGACCGGGTCCGGCAGGCCGGTGCCGGGCTGCGTGTCGAGACTCACGGCGACCTCACCACGGTCCCGGCGACCGTGTCCCGCGAGGCGTACCGGATCGTCCAGGAGGGGCTGACCAACGCGCTGCGCCACGGCGACCCGTCGTCGATCACCCTGCAGGTGACGGCCGGGGAGGACTGGCTGGACGTGGAGCTGCTCAACCTGCCCTCCGGGGTACGCGCGTCGCGCCGCCGGCGGGCCGGTCAGGGCCTCGACGGCATCCGCGAGCGCGTGCGCACCCTGCGCGGCGAGACCTCCGCGGGCCCGTCGTACGACGCCGAGGACGGCCGCGAACGCTGGCGGCTCACCGCCCGGCTCCCGCTACGCTCGGCAGCATGACCGCCCCCGCCGAGCGCCCCGTGACCGTACTCGTCGTCGACGACGAGGAGTTGACCCGGACCGGGCTGCGCACACTGCTCTCCGCCCAGCCCGACATCGAGGTGATCGGTGAGGCCGACGACGGCTCCCAGGTGCTGCCGCTCGTCGAGCGGCTGCGGCCGGACGTCGTGCTGATGGATGTCCGGATGCCCACCGTCGACGGCATCGAGGCGACGCGGCGGCTGCGGGCGGAACTGGCCGACCCACCAAAGGTCTTGGTGATCACCACGTTCGAGAACGACGAGCACGTGTACGACGCGCTGCGCGCCGGCGCGGGCGGCTTCCTCCGCAAACGGGCGCCCGTCCGGCAGATCGCCCAAGCTGTCCGGCTGGTCGCGGAGGGCGACTCGGTACTCTTCCCCGACGCCGTACGCCGCCTGGCCACGGCCCGGCCCGTGCGCCCGGAGGCCGCCGCGCGTACCGCCGCGCTCACTCAGCGAGAGACCGAGATCCTCCGGCTGATGGCGCGTGGCCTGTCCAACCAGGCGATCTCGGCGGAGCTCGTGGTCAGCCAGGAGACCGTGAAGACCCACGTCGGTAACATCCTCGCCAAACTCGGCGCGGACAACCGCACCCAGGCCGTCATCACCGCGTTCCAGGCGGGCCTCGCCGACCCGGGGGCGGCGTAGACCGTGGGAGTCGGGCGTCGAGCCCGAGATGCCCGCCGTCTCCGTTACCCCCGGCGGATGACGTTCTACCTGGAGCGTGCGACGAACCTCGGCGGCACCACCGCCGTCCGCCCGCGCACCGTGGAAGCCTCCTTCGAGGCCGACGCGGCGCCGGTGCGGTACCCACAGCGGTCGCTCGCCACGGTGTGGACGGCGCCGCAGTACATCACGGCCGAGACGGCGCACCTGGAGGAAGAGGAGCGACAGCGGCGCGTCCGAGAGCCCGTCTGGCCGCGCTGCGACGGGAGAAGGGGAAGAAGCGCGAGAAGATCCGCGCCAGGAACCGGGTCACCCGGGCCAAAGCGCTCGCCGAGGCCACCGCCTCCAGTGCCGGCCTGACCCTCGACGACGCAACGTCACCTTGACGAGCCGAAGTCACAGCCCTCACATGGGCGGTGTCGAGGACCACGCGGGTGACGTCGATGAGGCCGACGTCATCAGCGTGGCCGGTAGTAGGCGTCGATGGGGGTGCGTGCCTCGTCGAACAGGGCCGGGCCGTCCTGCGCCACCGTCGGCCAGTCTCCCGATTGCGGGTTGATTTCGACGAGTTGTTCGGTGGAGAGTGCGTAGACGACCCGGCCAATGCCGGAGCGGACAATTCCGCCGCTGCACATGCCGCACGGCTGGCAACTGGTGTACAGGGTGGTGCGGACGGCCGTGGCCGGGGCGAGTTCGCGGGCCGCCCAGCGGGCCAGCTTCAGTTCCGGGTGGGCGCTGATGTCGTTGTCACGGCGCACCGTGTTGTGGGCCTCGGCGAGGATCGCGCCGTCCGGGCCGACCAGCAGGGAACCGTACGGCGCGTCGCCCTGGGCGACGGCTGCTGCCGCGATGCCGATCGCGCGGCGCAGGAGCATCTCGTCGGCGGTGGTGATCATGATGTCGTCCTCCAGTGGGTGGCCACCTCGGTGAGCGCCTGCCAGGCCGTGTGATGCCGGCGGATCTCTTTCGGATCTCCGTGGTAGGGGTCGAGTACAACGGTGTCGGCGCCGAGCAGACGGAGCTGGTCGAGGTCGTCGAGGATCTGCTCGATGGTGCCGACGCCGGCGATCCGCTCGGGGTCGTCGACCGGAGTTTCGGTCAGCCGCAAGGCGATGCGGGGTGCGAACGCCGGCAGCGAATGGTCCGTCAGGACCGTGCGCATCCGCGCCAGGGACAGCCGCAGCGGGTGCCAGGCGTCCCCGAACTTGGCGGCACGTCGGAGCGCCGCCGCACTGTGGCCGCCGACCCAGACGGGGATCGGGGCGGCGCCGTGCTCGGTCTCTGTGCGCCACGCGTCCCGCAGGGCGGCCAGGTACTCGTCGGTCAGCCGGCCGCGGGCGGTGAATGGCACGCCGAGTGCGTCGAACTCCTGGCGGGCCCAGCCGACGCCCACTCCGAGCACGAATCTGCCGCCGCTGAGCTGGTTGAGGTTGGTGGCCATCCTCGCCACCAACAGCGGGTGCCGGTACGGGAGGATGAGCACGGTCGTGCCCAGCCGCACTCCGGTGGTGACGCCGGCCAGCCAGGACAACGTGGTGAACGGCTCGTAGAACGGCTCCGGGTACCGCTCGGCCACATCCGGGGTGACGGCCACATGATCCGACACCATGAGGAGGTCGTAGCCGAGCCCCTCCGTGATCCGCGCCCAGTCGCGCAGCACGCCGGGATCGGTACCAGGCCCGAAGTTCGGGACGTTCACGCCAAGTTGCATGATCCGAGGCTATCTCGGCGATCATGGCGTGCGGAACCGATCCTTCCCGGTGATAGCAGCATTCTTCCGTGGTTCTACCGGTAGAGTCGCGATATGGCCGTGAATCTTGATGAAATCGACTGGGCAATCATCGGGCAGCTGCAGCGGGAGGCCCGCATCTCCCTCAGCGAGCTGGGACGGCGCGTGAAACTCAGCTCCTCGGCCACCACGGAACGGGTCCGGAATCTGGAGTCGCTGGGCGTCATCACCGGCTACCACGCCGTTGTTGACCTGGCCAAGGTCGGTTATCCCGTGCTCGCCCTCGTCCGGCTGAAGTACCCGGGCAACCACCACCAACCGCTGCGCCGGCTGCTCGCCGAGCGACAGGAGATCCTGGAGTGCCTGCGCACCACCGGCGACGACTGCTACACCTTGAAGGTGGCCGCGACTTCCATGGAACACCTGGAGACGCTCATGGACGAGCTGGCCGGTTTCGGCAGCACGACCACCAGCGTCGTCTACAGCCAAACGCTGCCCTGTCGCGGACCCAGCCGCCCCTGACAACAGCCGACCCGCTGCCGCCTTACGGCTCCCCGCCCCACCCGAGCGCGGCGGGATGGATGGTGGCGGGAAGCTATAGGGCGTTTGAACGGTGGGCTGTTGCATGCGGCGTCGCGGCACGGGTTGCGCTGCATTCGCCGGTACTTGTGCGTCGCGCACGAGGCGGCAGACGAGGTTGTCAGTGCCGACGTGGAAAGTGGTCGGCGAAGAGACCGAACGCCAGGGTGACTGCGGTAGCCGTGCCGAGCGCCGGATTCCGGTGGGCGGTGTAGCCCACGACGGCAACCAGGGTGAAGACGAACGCGGTGTGGAGATCGATGCCTTCCAAGGAGCCCCTTCCAACTTGGAGGGCGGCCACGGCCACGAACCGTCAGCTGAGGATCGCGGTCACCCCAGCAAGCGCTCCTTGTGTTCAGCTCGGCGGGCTGGCTGAGAGTCGGCTGAGCCCTGCTGTTCGGGCGTTGGCAAGGAGGGACATTGCGTCGCGCCCTGGATGCCGAGGACGTCGTACAGGTGTTGGCCATGGGCCCATTTCTTCAGCTCCGGGCCGTGGCGCAGGCGGGCCGTCCCGTTGAACTTCTGCGTGTCCTGATCCGACCGGGTTCAGGTACTGCTTGCACTGCGGGATTAGGAGGCGGGCGGCCTTCGTCGTCTCGGGCGGTGACGTCAACGCCAACGTCGCCGGCACCGCCGGCCTGGCGGGACTGCGAAATCCGTCACGGGTCAGGAGATCGCCGCACGCCTGCTCGAAGCCTGTGGCGCCGTGTGGCTTGACCGTGAGGTGTTCCGGGCGGACACGGGCGGGTGGTGCGTCACCCTGGCTACGCCGACCAGCGTGCTGCCCCACGCCCGTACTGGGCGCGGGGAACGCCGCCGAGCTCAGTGAGCAGTCGGTCCTTGTTTCCCGGGGCAAAACCGGCGCGGGGGACCCATCCGCTGGCGGCTCCGGTATGGATCAGTTCCTGGGTGTATGACCAGAGGCCGGCGGAGGTCCTTGATCACGGACTTGCGGGCGAGTACGTCTTCCTCCGTAACGCCTGCAGGCGGTCCATGGCCTTGGCGAATCGCGCCTCGGGGGTGGTTCGTGCCTCGAACTCGTCCCACAGGGCCCGGAAGTGATCACGCTGGTCCTGGGGCAGGAGTGCGATCTGGCGGCGCAGTCTGTGGGCCAGGACTGGGCAGAGGAGGAGACCGTAGAACAGGAGCGATTCATTGATGACCTCCGGTCCTTTGCTCGAGAGACTGGTTTTGCGGAGATACCGCGGTGGGGTTTCCCCTGCTACGGCCGAGGAGGGACAGCGCCAATGGTGCGGCGGTCGTGGCGATGACCGCGGTGGCGCAGAACGCTCGCACGAAGTCCGGGGCTGCCGGGTGCTCTCCGTGCAGCAGGACGAGCAGTGCCAGGCCGACAGAGCCGCCGACGTACTGCGCTGTCGTCACCAGGGCGCTCCCGGTTCCGTTGCTTTCCTCGGGGAGATCGCGGGTGCCCGTGATGAACATGCCGGTGAACGCCATCCCCTGCCCGAGGCCGCTGAGTAGCAGTCCTGGCAGGATGGCCGGCGCGTATCCGCCCCCGGTGCCGACGGCCAGGGCGAGTATCAGAAGTCCGGCCGCGCCGGTGAGGAAGGCTGTGGACAGAAGCCAGCGCAGCGACCGACTGCTGGCCAGTCGGCCGGCCACGGTGTTTCCCACGACGATGGCCCCGGCCAGCGGCAGGAAGGCCATGCCTGCGGCGAGGGCGCTGTAGGCCCGTACATCCTGGAGGTACAACGTGACGAGGTAGAACTCGGCTCCGAAGCTCGCCATGTACAACGCCGCTACCAGACCAGCTACTTGAAGGGTCCGCACGTGCAACAAGGCATGCGGAACCAGCGGCCGGCTCCGCCTCTGGTTGAGCGCAAGCAGTCCTCCGGCCACACCCGCCACCACCACGGCGACAGTGACAACCGACACGGCCGGATGCGCGCGGGAGAGCTCGGTGAAGGCCAGGACGATCGCGACGACTGTGACGCAGGCTGAGAAGGTGGCCGCGGTGGCAAGGGAAGTCCGCTTTCCGGCGGTGCTGAGTCGGACCGCGTTTCCGGCAGCGAGCAGGCAGACCGCAACGATGGGGAGGTTGACCCAGAAGATCCACTGCCAGGAGGCCACTGCGAGGATGCCGCCACCGGCCACGACGCCGAGGGCGAGGCCGACCGCCCCCGTGGTGCCCCACACACTCACGGCCCGGTCTCGTTCAGGGCCGGCCGGGTAAGCGGAGCTCAGCAGTCCCAGCGTCGCCGGCACCAGCAGGGCGGCCGCGACGCCTTGCCCGACGCGCGCTGCGATCAGGGGCGCCGCGGCGCCCGAGAGCGCGGCGCCGACCGAGGAGGCCGCAAAGAGCAGTTGGGCGGTGAGGAACACGCGGCCGGCGCCGACGACGTCGGTCAGCTGACCGCCCAGCAGCAGGAAGCCGGCGAAGAAGATCGCGTACGCACTGACGATCCACTGCAGCGCGACCGCAGAAAAGTGCAGACTTCTCCCGATATCGGGGAGGGCGACATAGATGATGGAGAAGTCGAGTGCCACCAGCAGCTGCGCCCCTGCCAACGCGATCAGTAGACGGGCACCCGGGGTCGGCGCGGGAGAAGCGGGCAAAGTCGGTCAGCCTCCACAGATCATGGGTCACCCCAAAGCGGTAGGCGCGTTCATGCGTTCCCGAACACGTCCCAGAACCGCTCGGTGTCCAGGTGCGTCGCCACCAGGGCGTTGGGATTTCTTCCCCGTGACACCGTAGAGGTCGATCACGGTCGCGCCGCAGGTGAATTCGCCGCGCAGTTCGATCGAGACGGGTGCCTCGGCACAGTCTACGAGGCGGGTCCAGCATGCGAACCGTGTGCTTGTTGTCGCTCAGCGTGGGCGCGAAGTCGAAATGTTCGGCTTCTTCATCTGATCGAACAGCCGTCGGACGATGAGCCCGGGGTTCAGCGTCGTTCCCTTCCTTCTGCACGGGTGGCGGTTTCGAGAAGCACTATGTTGGCGCTGGTGATCCTGGATGAATGAGTCCAAGGGATGCTGTCGCGATCAGTGATCGAAGGCGATCAGGGATCGCTTAATACTCCAGCAGCGGTTCGCTATCTGGCCTGGTCAGAGGCGTCGTCCGGAGTGTAGTCGGCTGATGGTGCGCCAGGGGCGGTCTTGCCGGACCGCCCCTCCGACGAGTGGACTCGTCGCCGGTAGTGGCAGTTGCGGGCGACGTCTTGGCGCCTGCGCCGCCACTGCGACCAGCTGTGGCTGTCTGGGCCGCCGTGACCGCGAGAAGGGCATGGGCGAGCATGGCCAGGGTGATGTGCCGCATCCGGCCGACGTAGCGGCGGACTTCGTACTGGTCCAGGCCACATTCGTACTTCGCGGCCGGGAAGCATTCCTCGATCGCCCACCGCCTCCCAGCGACGACCCGCACCAGCTGGTCGACATCCGTGTGCACCGGGGCATAGCCGAGGTAGTAGGCGATCTCGTCGGGTCTGCTGATGCTGCGGCGGGCCAGCGCCCAGCGTTGATGTGTGGGTCTGTCGCCGTCGGAGTCCTCGATCGCGGGGATCTGGACGGCTCCCCAGTGGTAGACGCGCGGGCCCTTGGCGCCGTCGCCGCACGAGCGTTTCTCCCACGCCTCGTCCGGTGCCTGCGCGAACAGGTGGTCGATGCGGCGGAAGCGCGGCACCTGCTGGGACTTCGGGGCGGCCAGGAGACAGCCGATGGCGGTCTCTTCCAGCAGGCGGCGAAAGCGCCATTCCTGGCGTAGGCGGAATCGGCGGTCACCCAGGCGATCGGTAACGGTGAGGCGAATGCGCGCAGCACATCACTGTGGCCAGCTCTCCCTTGGTGGCGAAGGTCCGCGCATCGGGGTCTTCGCGGCGCGGCAGCGCCGGCGGTCGTTTGTCCAGGACTTGGGCAGATACAGCTCACGGTCCACCAGGGCCCGGCCGCGGACGGTGGCGTAGGCGGCGAAGACGCCGATCTGGCAGTTTTCGGTGCGGCCGGGGATCCGTATTTCAATTAGTGCTCGGTGGACGGGAGTTGGCGAAACACTGAGGGCATGGCTCTGCGTACGGTCGACCGGATGTCCGTGGCGGCTCTCAAAGCCAAGTTCGATCAGCTCCTGCCGATCGCGCTGGTGGCCGCCGCTTCCGGCGCCAGCGCGGCCACCGTCACACGAGGGATCGCCGAGCTGTCCGGCCGTCCCCTGCCGACCGGGCGGATCAGGGCCCCCGGGGCCGGCCGCGAACAGCTGACGGTCACCCACCCGGGCCTGTGGCCCGCGCTGGAGGCCCTGATCGAGCCACACATCCGGGGAGGTCCGGTCTCACCACTGCGCTGGACCACGCTCTCGCTGAGGACCCTGGCCTCGGCGTTGACCGCACAGGGCCACCCGGTCAGCGCGGCGACCGTCGGACGTCTGC
Source organism: Streptomyces sp. NPDC002671 (assembly GCF_053592475.1). NCBI lineage: Bacteria > Bacillati > Actinomycetota > Actinomycetes > Kitasatosporales > Streptomycetaceae > Streptomyces > Streptomyces sp. NPDC002671. The sequence continues at coordinate 70,151 of NZ_JBSFVU010000015.1, read as the reverse complement.
TGCACGCCCTGGGATACAGCCTGCAAGGCACCGCGAAGACCTCGGAAGGCACGAGCCATCCGATCGTGACGCCCGATTCGCCCACCTCTCGGCAATCGTGACAGGCCCGGTCGCACCTGGCGGCCGGGCAGGAACCCGATCCGGGTGGGCGGGCAGAACCCGCCCGTGACCATGGCCCGCTCGCTACACCCCCACCGGTCGACGTTTCCGCAGCTCAGGCAGCAAAGGGCCTGTTTCAAAAGCGCGCTTCGAGTGAGCGATCAGTCGGCAGCGAGGATGTCGGAGAGACTCACAGCGGGGCAGCCGAGTATCGCTGTCAGCGCGCGCCGCTGGCGCTCGGTCAAAGAGGCAACGAAGATCGCTGCGTCAGCGTTGGCCTGCTCGCAGGCCTCAGCTACCTCTCGGACCTTTCCGTAGCTCAGCAGAGTCCGCGAGGAATAGGGCAGGCCCATCTTTTGGGCCCCGCCGTCCGAGACGCCCCGTCGCTGCACGATCTGCCCGACGACCTGAGCGCCGCGCGCTGCCAGCTCTGTGGCTGCCGACGCCATGAGCGTTACGAAGTCCTTCTCTTTCGCGGAGAAGTAGCCAACCACCACCACATCAGCCCCCAGGACCGTGAGCCGCGAAGCCTGGCGCCGGGCCGGCCGCGCACGGTGAACCAGGCGCCGATCGCGCCTTCGAGGCTGATGCATGCCTCACAGGCTAGATGCCCGGCGAGCTGCAGCGACACGCGTTTTCTCGCTGGCCGAGGTTAGCGATCAAGATCAGAGCCACTCGTTAATGACGGCGATGGCGACGCTGGCCTCGTAGCGGACGGCCAGCTCGTCGTATCTCGTGGCCACCGCTCGATGGCGCTTGAGGCGGTTGATCCCGCACTCGACTGCCTGGCGCTCGCGGTAGTCGGCCTTGTCGAATTGCGGCGGGAGGCCGCCGCGGGCGCCCAATGCCCTGTCGGCCCCTACCCGGTCCGGTCGGCAGCGTGGCCTGCCGACGCTCACGCGCGGGACTCGGATGCCTTCGAGCACCGGCCGGAACGGGGGACTGTCGTGCCGCTGGCCAGCGGTGACCAGGAAGGAAAGCGGCTTCTGTCCGTGGTCGGCCGCCAGGTGCACCTTCGTCGTCAGCCCGCCGCGCGAGCGCCCGAGCCCGCGGTCGGCAGGCCTTTCGCGCTCAGCTGGCGCTTGGACCAGACCGGAGGCCGCCCTGGCTTGTTGCCCATGGGCAACAGAGGCTCCAGCCTGGTCCATTGCTCGTTCGTCAGATCCGCACGCCCCACGAGTGGATCGTGGCAGACCTTGATCAACTTATGAAACAGGCCCTTACTTTATGACACTCCCCCCGCCAGTGAGAAGGCATCGCCGTAGGTGTTTACCGGATGCGGTGGGTCTTCCAGAAGGAGGTCAGGTCCTTGTCGGTCATGGACTGGGCGGATTTCTTGAAGTCGGCGGTGGTGGAGATGCCGTACCAGTGGTCGCGGGCGTAGCGCTTGAGGAGGCGTGCCATGGTGGCGGTGCCGAGGGTGCGTTCCAGGTCTGCCAGGGCGCAGGGGCCAGCGGTGTAGATGAGGTGGTATGCGCCGGGGTGCTTCGCCCAGTAGGCCATTGAACTGGTGAGCGCGGCGTTCTGGTCGGGCCAGTTGTCGTGGCCCCAGCAGTCGCGGGTGTCCCAGCCGTAGAAGCGGGCGTTGGCGTACTGGGCGAAGCTCTCGTCCAGCCAGGGCGCACGGTATTGGTCATCGCCGACGATGCCGTACCACCACTGGTGGGCCACTTCATGGACGACGGGGCCGCCCTCCTCGGTGGTCCCGAGCAGGACCAGGCCGGGGTATTCCATGCCGCCGCCGAACCGCCGGGTCATCACCAGGTCGAGCTCGCCGTAGGGGTAGCGGCCGTACTCCTTGCTGAACCGGTCGACGGCGGCGGCGCCGTCCCGGCGGGTGATCCGCACGCCGGGGGCGGGCGTGTCGGGTGCCCAGTACGATCTGACCCGCACGCCGCCGGGCGTGGTCTGGGCCGCGGTGCGGAACGGGCCTGCCGCCCACGCGAAGTCCCGTACCCGGTGCGCGACGCTGTGCGTCAGGGTGCGCCCCGGCGTGCCGGGGCTGGTGCGGGTGCGGCCGGTCGCCGGGACCTTGAGGGCCGACGGATGGTCGAGCGTGACTCGGAAGTCGCCGACCAGGGTGTAGAAGCTCTCACCGGTCGACACGTACGGATCGAGGTGCCATCCCGTCGCGTCGTGCACGGCGAGCACGGGCAGCGCGTTGCCGAGGAAACGGAACGCGCCCTCGCGGCCGAAGCGGTTGTTGCGCCCGGGCACGGTGAGGGACACGTCGAAGGAGACGGCCGTGCGCCGGCCGCGCTCGAGTGGCGCGGGCAGGGTGATGCGCAGCGCGGTGCAGTTCACGCTGAGCCGGCCCGCCGTGCCGCCCCGCACCCGGGACACGGTGACGGGGGAGGGGCTGCCGGGAGTGCCGCAGGCGTCCATGCCGTTGCCCCACAGACGCAGGTACACCTCGCGCAGGGGCCGGTCGGAGGCGTTGCGGAACGATACGCGCTGCCGGCCCTTCCAGTGGGTGCCGTCGGCATCGGCGCGCAGGGTCACGTCGTAGCGCAGGTGATCGGGTGTCGCGGCCTGGGCGCTCTTTGCTGCGGCCGTGGGTCCGGGGACGGCGTCGGCGACGCCGACGCCGGACCCGACGAGCAGCGCGAGCAGGACAGCGAGCAGACGGCGGGGGGTTGTTGGTGGCCACGCGGGCAGAGACGGCATGGCAGCCGATCATGTCACAGTGCTTCCGGCATACGCCCCCGTGTGCGGAAAGCGAGCGGGCCGGTTCCGTTTGCCGCGGCCGAGCACGACGACGTGCACGGCAGCTGGGCGATCGGGCCGGGGGCGGGTCTGGGACGGCGTCGTGGGCGTCGTGCGCAGTCGCGCGGCCAAGGACGCGGAAGTTCTCGCGCTCCGGTACGAGAACGCGGTGCTGCGCCGTCAGATCGCCCGGGTCCGCTGTCAGCCGGCCGACCGGATCTGGCTTGCCGCGCTCTCCCGGCTGATCCCGCGCGACCGCTGGCGGCAGATCTTCGCGGTCACCTGATTTTGATCGACGCCATCCACGTGAGGATCCGTGACGGCGCCGTCGCCAACCGGCCCGTCTATGTGGCCCTGGCCGTCACCGCCGAGGGCCGGCGCGAGATCCTCGGCTTGTGAGCCGGGGACGGCGGCGAGGGCGCCAAGCACTGGCTGTACATCCTCACCGAGATCAAGAACCGCGGGGTGAGCGACGTCCTCATGCTCGTCTGCGACGGCCTGAAGGGCTTGCCCGACGGGGTCGAGGCTGTCTGGCCCAAGACGATCGTGCAGACCTGCGTGGTTCACCTGCTGCGGAACTCCTTCCGCTATGCCGCCCGTCAGGACTGGGACAAGATCGCCAAGTTCCTCAAATCCGTCTACACGGAGGTCAGGTGACAGGTAGTCAGCCGATCTCCCGAAGCCACCACGAAGGAAGGCTCATGACGACGTGCAGTCCTCGCTGAACAGCGGTACCTGCGCCACGGCGACGTCCGTGCGGACGTCGTGCGGCTCGGCTCGGTGCCGCCACCGTCCGGCACTGTCTGGGTGGCGTCGACGTCCATTTCCATCACGACCCGGGCTGCACCAGGTGGGCATCTGGCCCCGCCCGGCCGGCAGTGACGCTGGTGCTCACACGGGAGTCGTGGGGGCGTGATCAGCGAGCAGTCCGCTGCGGGGATTGTCGAATACGGCCTTGCGCGGGCCGAACACCCCGTCGGCAGCCCGTCACAGTCCCGGCCCGCTTGCTGAACACGGGCCGCTCCACGGGGATCCCCGACCTGGTCGGCAGACTCTCTTCCGGCGCCCCGAAGCATCACAGTCCCCCAGGGGGACAAGACGTCGGCCATTAAGAAAGGATCTTGCACAGCGGGTTCTCCTTCCCCTTCCGCTTGCGCGTTGCTGACCTGGTTTGCGTGCCTTGGGTGCGGTACGGCAGTCAAGCGAAGCGGTCCCGAGGGAGGCAAGCGTGTGCGACGGGCACGCGCGAGGCGTCGGTTCCCACCCCATGCCCTCCGTACGCGCCCCCCGTGAACCGCGCACACGGGTGCGGCGTCGGCCGGAACGGTGGAGTCCGCAGCGAGTAGGCGTGCCCACCCACCGAGGGCCGGCCGGTCCGCAGGCAGTCGGTGCACCCCAACCGGCATCGGGAGCACCGTCGCGCGTGACTCGCTCGCCGTGTCCGGGCGGGACGGGGATCGCCTTCGAGCGGGTTGGGAGAGCCCTCGGTAGCGTCCTCAAGGCTCCGGGCTACCGAATTTCACAGGCTCACAATCTCGCTCCTTGTGCATGTGACTGCCCGCTTCGTTCCTCTCGACGGCGCTGCGCGAGCCTGGTGTTCTTGGGGCGCGGCCGAAAACCGCTGACCTGATCGCTCATGCAGCGGAACAGGTCAACGCGCCCATCTCGCCCCTGCACCGGTACGCCAGTTCGACGGCACTGCCACCGACGGACTCACCACCGTGCTGCTGCACGCCGGCGCAGGCTCGGTGCACCTGGCATCCCATCGGACGGCGCTCATGGAGGTGCCGTTCGATTCCACACGAATTGCGGAGCATGATGAGTAACCTGATCGAATTTCCCGCCGACATCGCTCAGCACGCGGACCCCTATGGGTTCATGGGCGATCTGAGGGAACTGGCGCCCGTGGTACCCGTGCTGTGGCGCGGTACCCTCCAGACCTGGCTGGTAACGCGTTACGACGACTGCTGTGAAGCCCTCGCCAACCCCGTACTCAGCCACGAGACGCGCTTCGTGCAGACCGAACTGTCGGCACACTTCGGCAGCGATGTTGCCCCGTTTCTCAAACTGGAGAGCAACGATCCGCCGGAACACACACGTCTACGTCGGGCTGTCTCCAAGTTCTTCGCGGCCCGCTGCACCAAGGGCCTAGCACCGGCCGTCGAGCGGATCGTCACCGACCGGATCGACAGCATCGATGAGGATGAGGTCGACCTGATCGGCATCCTGGAGAAGCCACCGTTGTTCGTGCTCGGTGATCTGTTCGGCGTGCCCGTGGAGGACCGCGGAGAGCTGTACGGACTGACAGCGTCCTTCTTCCAGCCCTTCGACGATCCCGAATCAGGACATGCTGCGGCCGGCGCGGCCCGCCGGATGGCCGACTACCTGTCGGAGTTGGCCGATCGCTACCGGCGGGAACCGGCTGACAACCTGTTCAGCACCATGGTGAACGACACCGACGTCATGGCTCGGTTGTCCTCGGGCGAACTCGCCGAAATCTGTACGGAGCTGATAACGGCGGGAATCCATGGCGCGATTTCCATGATCGGGAACGGCGTGCTGGCACTGCTGCGCAATCCTGACCAGATGGCGGTGTTGCGCCGTCGCCCCGAACTGCTTCCGTCCGCGATAGACGAGCTCATCCGCTACGACGGCTCCCTGTTGGAGAAGTACAAGTTCACCAAGGAAGCCGTCGACATCGCCGGCACCAGCATACCGGCCGGACGGGTCGTACTACTGTGCCTCGGAAGCGCCAACCGCGATCCAAGGAAATTCGATCACCCTGACCGGCTGGATGTCGAACGAGGCGAGGTCAGCCATCTTGGATTCGGGTACGGAATCCACCACTGTCTGGGTTACCGGATGGGCAAACTCATCGGTGAAGTCGTATTCCGCACTCTGCTCGACCGCTACTCGGAAATCACACTGCAGGAGTCTTCGCGGCAGCTTCGCCACAGCAGGACCACGCTGCGCCGCCTTGCGGAACTGCCGGTGAGGCTGCAGCGTCGATAATCCGCGGTCGGCGACGAACAGAAAAGCCCCTGGATGAAAGCGTCTTATCGGAGGACGGGGGAGGATCATGGGCCGCAGTGGACTCATGAGTGGTCGACGCAAGGAGATCGACACTGCGGCCACTCTGGTCAGAGACCGCCCGACCTGGCTGTTCTACGGCCAATTCGCGGTTTGGGGATATTTCGGGTACGGATTCGGTCCGGCAGTGCCGATGATCCGCGACGAATTTCACCTCAATCGAGCCGTCGCCGGGTTGCATGGAAGCGCCATGGCAATCGGCACACTCGCCAGCGGTGCCGCGTTGCCATACCTGGTCCGGCGCCTCGGACGGGGGCGTACATTGTGGCTGGCATTCGCCGGCATCGCCGTTTCCGTCATCGTGCTGAGTCTGGCACCCAATCTCGTCGGCACGTTGTCAGGTGCGGCGTTGGCGGCTTTGTCGGGCTCGACCCTGAGCGGGTGTGTCATCGCCTTCCTCGCCGACCACCACGGCAAGGCCGGCCCGGCAGCGATCAGCGAGGCGATGGCGGCGAACGTCGGCATGGGACTGCTCGCGCCGCTCATGCTCGCCGCCGTCGGATGGCGGGCGGGCCTTGGCGTCACCGCCGCACTGGTGGTCGTGGTCGCCGTGCTGGCGAAGGCCGGGGGAGGGGCACGCACCCCTGCGACGCCTGTGACGTCTCAGGGCGCGCGCACTCACGGGAGGCTGCCCAAGCAGTACTGGTTGGCCTGGTCGGTGATCGTCCTGTGCATCAGCACCGAAGTGTGCTTGTCGCTGTGGATGTCCGATGAGTTGCGCGTGCAGACCGGTATGTCGGCAAGCTCTGCGGCAGCCGCTGCGTCAGCGTTGTTCGGCGGGATTCTCGTGGGCCGAGTGATCGGTGGTCGGATGGCCGGCCGGTACGGCCGCAGGCGACTCCTGCTCGCCGTCATGGCCGTAGCCGCTGTGGGCTTCGTGGTTTTCTGGGCCCCGAGCGTTTCCTGGTTGGCGGTGAGCGGGCTGGGAATGACCGGCCTCGGTATCGCACTCCAGTACCCGCTGGCCGTAGACCTGGCGGTTGAGGCTTCGGCCGGCCGTCCCGACCTCGCCGCCGCCCGGACGCAATACGCCTTTGGGCTCTCTTTCGGTATCGCGCCCCTGGCCCTCGGCGCAATCGCCGAAAGAATCGGCATGCATCACGCCTTCCTCCTGGTACCGACGCTCTTGGCGGCGGCAGCGAGCGGCGTAGTGCTACTGGGAACTACGGGCAGGACCACAGCGCTTGGGGCGCAGGGGCATACACGTGAGGCTGACACCGCCGCTTCGGCTTCCCCTCCTTCGTCTCGGCGGCCTTCCGTCATCAGGAAGGCCGCAGGACCTGACGTGGAATCTGATGAAGCCCACTGACAGCGGATCCCGGCAGAAACGCATGAGGCAGCGCAGCGGAGGCGGTCATGAGGGGCCATCGATCACGGCTGGCGCCGCCCACTCCGGCCTCTTCACCCGCCCGCCTCCTCCTCGCCACCGCCACCCGCGCCACCGCCACCCGCGCCGGCTCACATCGGCTGCGGCCCCACCGCAGCCGCCGGCCTCGGCCTCGCCGGACCGCGGGTGACTGCACGTACCGCCGCCGACCGCTCCCGGCGGCCCGTCGCACGGCCTGCACCGTGCCGGCCGCACGGCCCCGACCACCGGCCCGGCCCAGTGTGCACACCGGGCTTCCGGACCCCGGCCGCACCCTTGCGGGTTGTCACGACCGGCAGTCGGACCGACGCCGCGGCCACGTGCGTGGCTCGCACCCACCAACCGCACAACGCCGGTGTACCACGCGCTGTCGGCACGCGCGCGTAATCCGCGCAGGAGTGGCGACCTGATGGCACGCCATCACCACGGCTGACACCCAGCGCTCCTTCTACCGGCGCGGCACTACTGGACCCGCTCACTGCGACCTGTGCCGGCGACCGTACACCAGACTCCGACAGGGCATGACCATGACATTGCGTGAACGAATCCATCTGATCTGGGACTGGAACGGGACGCTGCTCCAGGATCAGCAAGCCAGGCTTGAGGCATGCAACGAATCCCTCGCCGCCGCAGGCCTGCCCGCCATCGACATGGACACCTACCGGCGAACCTACCGCGTTCCCGTACCCGACTTCTACGCCATCCTGATGGGGCGTCGGCTTACCGCAGTGGAATGGCAACTCCTCGACGGCGTGTACCAGGAGAGCTACGCCCGCCATCTGCCGCACTACCGCCGCCTGATGCCCGGCGCACGTCGGGCCCTGCTCAACTGGCAAACCGCAGGCGGCACCCAGAGCCTGCTGAGCCTGCACACCCACGACCTCCTCCTCGCCGAGATCACCGCTCTCGGCGTCGGCAGCTTCTTCCGTTCAGCCGAAGGCCGCCTCGGCCCCACCGGCGGAACCAAGGCATGCGCCATGCGACGGCACCTCCAGCGCCTCGGCGTCGAACCGGCGAACGTCATCGCGATCGGCGACACCCTCGACGACGCGCAAGCCGCTCAATCCTGCGGACTTGCCGGTGTCATCCTGTTCACCGGAGGCTCACAGCATTCCGAGAACCTGAAAGCCGCAGGCGTTCCGCTGGCCGGCACACTGCCCGAGGCTGTCAGCATGGCCCTGGAACTCCGAGCCACCAACAGCGCGAGCGAGCCGCACACCGCGACCTAAGCGTTCGATGAGGTGTCCGCAGCCGGCGCGTGAGTCTGTCAAATGAACTCCGAGACAACCCCACTCAAGTTGACGACGCTGTCGATTGCCTCTCTCGGCTGTCTCTGAGCGCGTCCCATGCCGTCGGCACATCGGCGGGGTCGAGCTCGCTCCAGAATCGGTGAGCCACGATCTTCCCGACGAGTTCGGCTGCCCGCGCCCGCAGCCGGGCGACCTTGGCGGCGTCGTCTGGTGCGGCCAAGCCCTGGGACGAGCGGCGGGGCGAGCGCCACAGGGCGTTTTCCAGGGACCCCCGGGTGTTCCTTGGTTCGACTGGCCCTGGAGGACCGCCGAAGAAGTTCTTCAGGGCGTCGTGGACCTCATCCAGTTCCGTCTGGGTATCGATGAGATCTTGGGGGTATTTGTACGAGATCACCCCTCGAACAGTTGTGCATGGTTGCCGTAGATCAACAGTACGTCCGCCCTCTTGGGTCATCCTTCGTGACCTCTCCTGCTGTCGACCGTCACGGCCACCACATCGATGCAGGCGGCAACCGTGCCTATTGGCAACCCTGCCCCGACGGGGAGCCCTTATGCATCCGTTCGGCTCTGCCCCTTCTCCGCTGGTCGTGTCCTGGTGCGGATGTGGATGTTTTGTGGATCATGTAGAGATGCAAGATCCTTTTGATGTTGCGGAGTCCTTACCTGGACGGAAGATCGGGGCGGCGCCGCCTGGTGACCGGATGTCAGATGAGGAGCGTCGACTCGGCCAGGAGTGCGGCGACCTGGGGGTGGCGCTGATGGGGCCGCAACTGCTCGCGAAGCGTGTGGAGATGGCGGGTGGCGCGGGCAGAGTGGAGGGTGGGGTAGGCGGTGAGGAATGTCCCCCAGTGGGGGAGGGCTTGATCGAGGTGACCGAGACGGAGGTGGGTTTCGGCGAGGTACGCCCGGGTCAGGACTGTGGCGCGATGTTCGGCTGGTGTGCGCAGACGCAGGGAAGTGGCGAGGGCGCGGATGGCGCCTGCGGGGTCGCCGAGGGCTGTGAGGGTCCGGGCGCGCTGGTAGTGCAGGGCACCGGGCGGGTAGGCGGTGAAGGGGCCGGGTGCCGCGTCGGCCCGGGAGAATAAGGATTCTGCCCGAGCCAGGGCGGCCAGGGCGGCATAGCGGTCGTAGTGGGCTTGTACTACCGCGAGATGGGCTTGGGCGTAGGCCTGGACGGCGGGCGCGGCGCGGCGGGCATGGGCAGCGGCCTGCTCGGCAAGGTTGAGAACTGCCGTGCTGTGGTGGCCGAGGTCGTAGGCGTGGGTGGCCATGGCACGCAGGATGATGGCGAATGTTGCGGAATCGCCGGCATCGGCGGCCAGCTGGGCCGCGACCTGGTGGTAGTGCTGCGCGGTGCGGTCGTGCCCGCTGTCGGCGCACATCGTGGCGAGCAGCAGGGTCAGCTGAGCGGCGGCGGACAGCAGATCTCGGTGCAAGGGTTCGCGTACGCGCGTATACAGCAGAGGGATCACGTGGTGAGCCAGCCAGGCGGCCAGCGCAGAGCGCACAGGCTGCCCGCCGTATTTCTCGGCCGCGCTGTGGAACAGGTCGGTCATACCGCGTATGCGCTCGGCTTCGGACGGTCCGAGAGACGGCGTCGCGGGGCTGGCTTCCGGCTGGCGCGGAGGGCGACGAGTGGGCGTGATCTGGTCTGGGAGGGTCAAGGCGGCCAGACTGAAGACGCGGGCGTCGAACGGCATCGGATGGGTGGGGTCGAGTTCGGCACGGGTGAGCCGGGTGAGTTTGTAGACCGGTTCGGCCTGCCAGGAGAGGGCCACAACACCAACGGGGGCGTCGGTGAGACCGGCCTCCTGTGCCGTGATGGGCCTGCCCAACTGGCGGGAGAGACATTCCAGCAGCAGCGCCGGGGCGGGTGGTCTGGGCCGCATGCCCTCCAGCCAGCGCCGCACCGTGGTGTGGTCGTATGACACCGCTAGGCCCTGCTCGCCGGCGACCGCGCGCAGCGCGCGGGCGAGCTGGGTGGGACTCCAGTCGGCTGACCGCAAGAGCGTCTGCAGACGGGTGTTAGGTGTTCGCGGCATATGCCTCACCCCCATGGCGGCAACACCACTGGACCACCACCACACTGGCAGCCATCGCCCCCGCGCGTCTGCCGCGCCGGATCCCTGGGCGCGGTGGTGCTCTAAGGGGGGATACCCCTGGCGCACATGTTGCTAACAGCTCTCGCTTGTTGTGATCTTGCTGCATGCTGTCCGCGTGTCAAGCGAGTTGGTCGAGCGGATGGTGCCGGACGGGTTGTGGGAGCTGATTCAGCGGGTGGTGCCGCTGGCTCCGGTTCGACCGCAGGGTGGCGGTCGCAGACGGGACGGCGACCGGCAGTCCCGGCGGCAATCGTGTTCGTCGCCACGTCAGGCGGTACGTGGAATCAACTTCCGCCGGGCTTTGGCCCGTCGGGCGTGACGCCTCTGACCGGACCGAATCCGACCGACCGTGCCAAAAGCGGATCGAAATCCGCCTCATCGTCGATCGCCGTGGCCTGCCCACGCAGCCCGGCGGGCAGCTGCTGCATGCCGTTGGCGAACGTCGTGTTACGCCCCTGTGACACCGAACGAACCGTTCCAAGATTGCGGCGTGACAGGCTCTGCTTGCGAACAGAGCGGCAGGCTGCCGTGTGGCCCTCACGGCCCCGGGGGAAGGCGGACCGGCTCTGGCGTTGATGGACCGGACCACCTGTCGACGTCCCTGGGGGGAATCACTCATGACCACGCGTACCCGTACCACCGCTGCCGCGATCGCCGTGGCCGCAGCCGTGACCGGCACCGCCCTGCTGGGCACCTCCGGTGCCGCCTCGGCCGCGACCAGCGCCTCGCACGGCACCCTGACCATCAGCAACGGCACCAAGTACGTACTCATCAACGGCCACAAGGTCAACTTCGGGGTACCCGTCCGGGACCTCGCCTGGTCCCCGAGCGGCACCAAGGCCGCCTTCGTCGACGGCTCCGGCAACCTGGACATCGCCAACCCCGACGGCAGCGGCCGTGTCGTCGTCGCCAAGAACCCCGGCGACCAGAACTGGTCCCACCCCACGTGGCAGGTGACCGCGAAGGACACGCAGACCGGCATTCCCGCCAAGGACAACCTCATCTTCGCGGCGCGCGCCAACGGCGTGTCCCGGCTGAAGTACGTCTCCGCCAAGGCCGTCCACGGCACGCCCAAGCTGCTGCCCCTGTCGGCCGAGATCGACTCGCCGGCGCTGCCGCAGACCGGCAACGTCTGGCCGAACGCCGCGGGCCACTACGGCACCTCGGTCTACGCCAACACCACCACCGGCGACGTCTACATCCGTGACGACTACCTCCGCCAGCAGGGCGGCAAGCTGACCAAGGGTTCCCAGCCGGCGCTGTCGCCCAACGAGGACGAGATCGTCTTCGTCCGCTCGGTCGCCGGCCACGACCACCTCTTCGTCGAGAACTTCGACAACGGCACCCACATCAAGGACCTCACCCCGCAGGCCACCACCGACTACACCGAGCCGGCCTGGTCCCCCGACGGCAAGACCCTCGCGGCGCGCACCCCCGCCGGTACGGTGACCCTGCCCTCCAACGGCACGGGCCACCCGACGAAGGTCACGACGACGGTGGGCCTGGCGGCGTACCGGCCCTGACGCCGGCCGGCAGGGTGGGCCGAGCGAGTCCGCGCAGCGCGGTGCACGTCACCGCGGCGTGCGGGCAAGCTCGGCCCGCAGTTCTTCCAGGTGCGCGTCGGCCGTGTCGTGCGGCAGGAACTCGATGACGTCGAGGAACCGGAACAGCACCTGGCTGCTGGTGATGGCGTACTCGTACTCCGCGAACCCCACCACCGCGCCCATGGAGCCCCGGGCGGCACCCCGCACCACATGCGAGGTCAGCTCGTCCGGCCGTTCCGCCGAGAGTCCGCGCCGGGCGTTGGGCCGGGCCAGGTACGGGCACACCATCGAGGCGTACAGCATGCACGCGCGGTGCCCGGGGCCCTCCAGAGTCGGCGCGAGATTGCGATACGGTCGCCCGGCCGCCAGGGCCTCTCCGATCGCCGCGCTCTCCGCGGCCCCCACCACACGCCACACCGGTCCTTGCGGCATGCCCTGGTTGCACACCGAACACAACCGCTTTGCCGCGCACTGGGCGCTGCGCTCGTAATCGGTCAGCGCGAACTGCGGCCCATCCTCCTCCCACGGAGTGATCGCCGGCACCGGATACCCCCGTACGTCCCTTGGCCGCGCCGCAACCCCGGCCGGCATGGGAACACTCTCAAATCGCACACCCCATCCCTATCAGTCACCGCCCGGCAACACCACCACGGGTGCCGCAGTGAGCGGCAGGCCGGGTGGTGGGTTCCCCCTCGCTGTCGAACCTCTTCACGGTGACGGCGACTTGGCTGCCCGGGGGCGGGGGCGGGGGCAGCTCGGTCACCCGGGAGCGGTGGGGCGCCGTGCTGTACGACAGCCGGTACACACCGTCCGTGGAAGAACGAGCCGGACGGTGCGTTGTCCCAGCACCGGCCGGTGCGGCCGAGTGACAGCCGGACGCGACCCCCGCGCCGGCTGAGCCATCGCGGACCGGTGCGCCGGACCTGGTACGCCGAAGCAGTGAACCGCTGCCGCGCTCGCCGGTCCCACGGGCCGGCGGAGGTATCGATGAGTCGCAGTCAGCGACGAGGCGCTGACCGTCCCGGCCGGCGCGGGCAAGGAGTCCCACCGTCGCCTACGAGCCCGAGCCCGGCCTGGAGACCAAGGACTTCGAGCTGTCACCCGGTGGGCTCAGCCCCTCGCAGCGGCGCAAGGCGATCTGCTCGATGGAGCAGTACCTCGCCGACCGGCGCGACCACATGCTCGGATACCAGGTCACCCAGGACATGAACGGCTATCCCACGGACCTGTGCCGGTTCATGGAAAACCACGTCAACAACATCGGCGACCCGTTCCAGAGCGGCGGCTACAAGCCCAACTCCAAGGTCGCGGAACGAGCTGTGCTCGACTACTACGCGGCGCTGTGGAACGCCAAGTGGCCGCACAACTCCCAGGACCCGGAGTCCTACTGGGGCTACATGCTCTCGACGGGCTCCACCGAGGGCAACACTCAAGGCACCCGCGGACAAGGCGAACATGTTCCGGCCGGTGGCGTTCTACTCCGAGGACACCCACTACTCGGAAAGACAGTAGTCGCTGCCATTCATAAGATTTTCTGGTCTTTCGGGTCGGACTGTGCTTGGCCTTCCGTATAGTCCCGGAGTGCGTTGGACGGGCACCGGGGGGCATGCGATGGCATTACGTCAAAAGTGGCCGGGAACGGCCGCGTTGAAATGCAGACATCGGACCGTCACCTGCCTCGGCATACTGATGGGCTGCCTCGCGTGCCTCGCCGCGTGTGGCGGTGGGGGCGGTGTGTCGGCGGCACCGCAGGACACCGGCTCGCCGACGGCGCCACCGGCGAGCGTCATCACCAGCGACACGGCGGCGGCCACCGGGACATCGACGGTCGAGCGGACGACGGCACCGGAGCCGACCGTCACTCACACGGACACCGGCGCCGCCCCTACGCACGTGTCGTCGTCGGGCGTACCGCGTGGCCGGTGGACCGGCACCGCGCATGTCAGCGTGGACTTCGCCGATCCCGGCTGTGCAGCCGATGCACGGTCGTACGACCTTCCGGCGACGCTGATCATCGATGATCCCGTCGGCACCGAGCGCAATGCCTTTCACCTCTCGTGGGCCAGCGACAGCCAGACCGCCGAAGGGGCCTTCGGCGTGACCTCCGCGCTCAGCGGAACCGACACCACCGACGGTCGTGGGGTGGAGATCGAGTACTGGTCGCTGTCGGACGACGGCCACGGCAGCTTCTCCGGGCGGCTCACCGATTCCGCCGCTGCCCAGGGCGCCTCGCTCAACCTGCTCTTCGTGCCCAAGCCGCTGTTCCAGTGCAGCGGTTACACGAACTTTCCCTATGGGATGGCGGTGGGTACGACCTTACGGGGGACCGTGACCGACAGCTCGGCGTCCCTGGTCCTCAACGGTAACTCCCCCGACGGGACCAGGAGCTTCCGTGTCGAATGGTCCTAGCGGAGTGCCGCTCCTGTATGTCTGGGCCGACACGATCGCCGCGGCAGCCGCCCCGGACGAGATCGACTTCGCCGGCCACACCGCCCGGGTGTACGCGCGGGGCGGCCGTGGGCGCCGCACGCTGCTTCGTCAGGCCCCGCCGGTCCCGGCAGGCACCGGGGGAGAACTGGCCGCCGCGGTGCTGCCTGCGCTCTGGGAAGCGCTGGCGGCCTCGTACACGCTACTGAAGGCGTTTTTGGGCTCGTCCGTACTGGCGAACGCCATCTCCGGGTCCGCGCTGCTGCTCGCCCTGCGGGACCGCCCTGACGACGGCACACGCGCGGCCACCGATCCCGGCGGGGAGCCCGACGGCGTTGCCGGCCCGCAACCCGATCACGTTTCCGCGCCCACCCCGGCGCCGGATCGCGTCTCCGGTCCGGCCGGGCCGACCCTGGCGACGGCTGAGATGGACGAGGCTCGCTCCCTCGCCGTTCTGGCCGGTGCCGTGGCGGAGGTCTCGCGTTGTCTGCAGGCCCGCGGTGTGCAGGGACCGCAGGCCGACCGTACGGCCGCCGAAGCCGTCGCCGCCCTGCACACCGGCCGTGACGAGGGAGCCATCACCTTCCTCGCGCTGCTGGCGGGCACACAGTCACCCGACGCCGACGCCGACGCCGACGCCGACGCCGACGCCGACGCCGACGCCGACGCCGACGCCGACGCCGACGCCGACGCCGACGCCGACGCCGACGGCTCGGCAACTGTGCCCCGTGCCTGGAACGCTCTGCGCCGCATGGCCGCCCGGCTGGCACGGTCCCCAGGGCGGTCCGCATGAGACGTCGCGCCGAAGAAGGTGCGGCACCCCCGACGCCGCCGCCCCCATGGCTGTGGCTGCTGCTGGGCAACTACTGCTGGCAGCTGCCCTCCGCAGTGTCCTGGTGGCGCGCGCAGATACGGGACCTGTGGACGGCCCACGGAAACTACAGCGCGGAGATCGTCGCGAGCCCGGGCTTCGCGGCACTGCGGGTGACGACGGTCAGCCAGGTCATGCCCTCGCTCGTGCTCGTCGCCGGTCTGGTCACCGTGGTGATCCCGCACGTCCGGGGCTGGTACACGGAGTGGCGTTACCGCCTCACCGATCCGGCCGTCCTCGACGGCCGCGCGGTGGGCGGCACCGAGCAGGGACTGCCCGCTCTGCTGCATTTCGCGCAGGCCTACGCGCCGGGAACCACCGTCAAGGTCGCGATGTGGGCGAAGAGCCCGCCTGCCCGGGTCTACGCGGCCGGCTGGCGCCGGCGGCGAATCGCCGTCTCGCTGGGGTTCCTCGCGCTGTGGCGGCGCAGCCCAGAGCGGGCCCGTGCGCTGCTGGTCCACGAGGTGGGTCACCTCGACTGCGGCGAGCACCTCATCGCCGGCCTGGGCAGCCCGTTCACCCGGGCGATCCAGGTCTGGCCGCTGGTGTTCCTGGTGTCCGGGATCGCTCCGCTGGTCTGGCTGGGGGTACGGCATGAGCCGACCGCGTCCCTCATGTGGTCCCAGGCCGTCGTCGTCCTCTCGAAGGCGACGGTCGTACTGGTGCCCGTACTGGCGCTGTGGTGCGCGGAGTTGGCGGCCGACCGGCGCGCGGTCGCCGTGAGTGGGCAACGTGCCGTGGCGGAGGCCTTGGAGGAACTGCGTTCAGGCGGACGCACGCGGGGATTCGTCGACGTCGCCCATCCGCCCATGAGACTGCGTCGATGGTGCGTCGGGCGGGCCGACAAGCCTGTGGTGTCCGTACTTCTGACCGTGGCCGGGCCCTTCGCCCTGTTGGCGTACGCCCTCGTGGCGACCTGCCTCGCCGCCGGGGCTCTGGTCCTGTTGGGGCACCCGCCGTCCGCCGCGGTCGCGAGCAGTGTGGAGCTGGCGCACCGGAACCTGCTCACCGCGCCCCTTTGGTCGGGCATCGTCGCCGTGATTCTGGTGTGGCCGGCCCTGGCGGGCCTGTGGCTCCGGCTGTGGCGCGGCCCGGCCGGGACCGCCCTCGCGCACGAGACCGCCCTCGCACCCGAGGCCGGTCCGGGCGCCTCGGCCACGCCCCGGGTGTACGGCATGCGCCCCTGGCCGGTGCGGGCGACCAGCCTGGTGCTGCCCGCCCTTGTCCTGGCCTTTGCCCTGCTGCCCCCCCCCAGCGGCGCCATCGACCGCGATCCGGTCCTCCGGCCGTCCACCAACACCGCATACGGCACTTTGAGTCCATGACATGCCCCGGGCGTTCCAGGCCGGGACGGGGAGATCCGCTGCGCCTACGAGCGCTGCCATTGGGTGACCCTCGTACGTCGCCGTCGTCGCGCGGTGTGCCGCCGCTGAGGCGCGGCAGGCTGCCCGGACCGATCGACGACGCGCTGGGCGAACTCGGCCTGGAACGCCGGGTGGTGGGCACCGTCGGCACCTTCCCCGCCTTGCTGTTCGTGCTGCGCGGTCCACGGGGACCATGCCCCGTCCGGAAAGTCGTCACGCCGACGGGCCGCCACGGCGAGTGCGAGCCGGGTCCCGCCACAGCCGCCGACCCCGGTGAGGGTCGGCAGCCTGCCCCGGCCGAGCTACGTCTGCACCTCGGCTGTCTCGTGTCTGCGGGCCGGGATCCGCGCCGGTGTCACGGCGGAGCGCTTCCCGTAGCTGCTCGTAGGCTGCTGGCGCGTTACGGCGGCACCCGGCGTCGGCCAGGAGCCGCATCAGCGCCAGTGGCCGGGCTTATGCAGAAGGTCCGCGGCGATCGGGACCCGCGGCACGTCGATCGCCTCGGCCTTACCAGTAGCGCGACAACATCGCCCGGGCTTCGTGTGGAGGCCAGTGGACGCCGCACGGCGGGCAGCACCTGGTGCAGGTTGTTGGAGGCGGCCGTCCGGTCGAGGGCCGGCCACAGCGGGTCGAAGAGATGTTCCCGGCGCAGCCGGTGGCCCGGCGTCAGGCACAGCAGCTTCAGCAGGCTTCTGGCCTTGCGTAGCCGTGTCAACGACGGACGACGATGATGCGGTCGTGATCCGCGCTCGCGATTGCGTCGGACGCGGACCGCCCTCGATGCCGCTCGCTGTCGGCAGTGCGGCGCTCACCTGCCGGGCGCCCCCGTGCGCAGGCCGTCCATGACGAGGTCGAGGAGCCGGGTGGCGCGTGGCTGCCAGTCGTCGCGCGGGTCGAGCTGCCAGAGGCCTGCGATGGCGAGGAAGAAGTCGTCCGCGGTGACTCCGGGGCGGATGGTGCCGGCTTCCTCGTTGGCGCGGAGCAGGAGTTCCGCGGCGGAGGTCATGGGCGTGTGGGACGGCTTTGCCGGGCCGCCCGGTGCGCTGGTGGCCTGCCGGATCGCGTCGGCAAGGCCCATCTTGGTCATGGCGAACTCGGAGAGCCGGTCCATCCAGGCACGCAGGGCCCGTTCGGGGGACTGGGTCTGGAGCAGGTGGGCCGCGCTGTCGGCGACCTGCAGCATCTCGTGGCGGTAGATCTCGAGGACGAGTGATTCGCGGTTGGGGAAGTTGCGGTAGAACGTGCCCTGCCCGACACCGGCCTTCTTGGCGATCGAGCTCAGCGGGGCGTCCGCGCAGCGTGACAGCTCGGCGAGTGCCACTTCCAGGATGCGCTCGCGGTTGTGCTGCGCGTCCGAGCGCCGGGGGGAGTCCTTCTGCTGCGGCACTCGTCCTCCTCGAGGGTTCGTGACTGAACCCCGCCCTTGCTAACCGGACAGCTGTCCGTTACGTTTTCAGGTAGCGGACAGCTGTCCGGTTACGTCCACCATAGCTGTGGACGCTGCCCTGCGGCAGTCGTCAGCCGATACCTTTCGGCCCCAGCATCCCCCAGCATTCCGCACCTTCGCTTCGCCCCCGCGGCACAGGCCCGCACAAGGCAGTTTCCCCGCCGCCCGGTACTCCGGCCGCGGGGCCCCTCCCGTCTGTCCTGGAAATGCGAAAGAAGCAGCTCATGGCCTCAACGACGTCGACGTCCAGTGTCATCACCTTGAAGATCAATGGCGAGGAGTACACACTGCCCGTCGATCACCGCACCACCCTGCTCGACGCACTGCGCGAGCGGCTCGATCTGACCGGCACCAAAAAGGGCTGTGACCAGGGACAATGCGGTGCCTGTACCGTCCTGCTGGACGGGCGCCGGGCCGTCGCCTGCCTGCAGCTGGCCGTGGCGGCCGAGGGCCGCGAGATCACCACCATCGAAGGAGTGGCCGACGGGGAGCGGTTGCACCCCGTGCAGCAGGCCTTCCTCGATCTGGACGGTTTCCAGTGCGGCTACTGCACGCCGGGACAGATCTGTTCGGCGATCGGGCTGATCGAGGAACACGCGGCGGGCTGGCCGAGCGCCGTCACCGGCGACATCCGCCCCGAAGTGGGACCGCCACCCCTGACTGCCGAGGAGATCCGGGAACGGATGAGCGGCAATCTGTGCCGCTGCGGCGCGTACGTCTCGATCGTCGAGGCGGTGGCCCGCGCGGCCGAAGTCCGAACGAACGAGGGCCGCATGAGCGCGCAAGCAGGTGCGAAGGAGACTGTGGCATGAGGGAGTTCGGCTATCAGCGGGCGACCGACGTCGCCGGCGCCGTCGTGCTGCACGGTGCCGATCCGGACACGCGCTTCCTCGGCGGCGGCACCAACCTCGTCGACCTGATGAAGACCGGCGTCGAGCGGCCCACCCGGCTCATCGACGTCCGCGAACTCCCGCTGGACGAGATCGAGTCGACGCCGCAGGGCGGCCTGCGCATCGGAGCGACCGTCACCAACGGCGACCTGGCCGCCCACCCCGAGGTCCGGCGCCGCTACCCCGCGCTGGCGCAGGCGGTGCTGGCCGGCGCGTCCGGGCAACTGCGCAACATGGCCACGGTCGGCGGGAACCTGCTGCAGCGCACACGCTGCGGCTACTTCACCGACGTCACCAAGCCGTGCAACAAGCGTGTCCCCGGCAGCGGTTGCCCCGCGATCGAGGGCGAGCACCACAACCACGCGATCCTGGGCACGTCCGACCACTGCGTCGCCGTACACCCCTCGGACATGGCCGTGGCCCTCACCGCCTTCGACGCCGTCGTTCACTTCGAAACGGCGGACGGGACGGGGGAGTTGCCGCTCGCCGATCTCTACCTGCCCGTCGGCGACACCCCGAACCGCGAGACCGCCCTGCCGCCGGGGGCGCTGATCACCGGTATCACGCTGCCGCCCGCGCCCGTTGCCGCCAACTCGCGCTACCGCAAGGTGCGCGAGCGCGCCTCGTACGCCTTCGCCATAGGCTCTCTCGCTGCCGCGCTCGACGTCCGTGACGGCGTCGTCCGCGACGCGCGCCTCGCCCTCGGCGCGGTCGCCTCCCGTCCGTGGCGGGCCATGGCCGCCGAACGTGTCCTGACCGGTGCGCCGGCCACCCCCGAGACCTACGCCGCCGCGGCGGACGCCGAACTGACGGCGGCACGCCCGCTGCCGCACAACGCATACAAGGTGGACCTCATGCGCAACCTTGTGGTGGCCGTCCTGTCCGAACTCGCCGAGGAGGCCGCCCGATGACCACCGTCACCACCGGAACACCCGCACAGGCGCCCTCCGTCGGCACCGCACACACCCGCGTGGAGGGCCGGGACAAGGTCACCGGAGCGGCGCGCTACGCGGGAGAAGTGCCGTTCGCGGGACTCGCGTACGGCTGGTTGGTGCTGTCCACGGTGGCCCGCGGCCGCATCCGTGCCCTCGACACCGACCCTGTCCTCGCCATGCCGGGCGTGCTGGCTGTGTTGGACCACCGCAAGGCCCCACGCGTCGACACCGACTACACCGGCCTGCTGGGCACGCGGCCGGACCCGACCTGCGCGGTCTTCCAGCACGACCGGGTGCCGCACCTGGGCTGGCCGGTGGCGCTGGTCGTGGCCGAGACCTCCGAGCAGGCCCGGGAGGCCGCTGAGGCGCTCGTGGTCCACTACGAGCAGGAGCCCCACGACGTCGACTTCACGGGCGAGCACCCGGATGCCTACCCGGTGGACGGGCACATGCCCGGTGTGACCGAGAAGGGCGACCTCGATGCCGAACTGGCCGCCGCGGCCGTCGTCGTGGACGCCGAGTACACCACGCCAGAAGAGCACCACAACCCGATGGAACCGCATGCGGCGACCGCCCGCTGGGACGACGGCCGCCTCGAGGTGATCGACTCCAACCAGGGCGCCACCTGGGTCGTCGGCGAACTCGCCAACCTCTTCTCGCTCGACCCGGCCTCGGTGCGCGTACGCTCCGAACACGTCGGCGGCGGCTTCGGCAGCAAGGGCGTCCGCGCCCACCAGGTGGCCGCCGTGATGGCCGCGACCGTCCTGCAACGGCCCGTGCGGGTCGTCCTGACCCGCCGACAGATGTTCTCGCTGGCCGGCTACCGCAGCCCCACCACGCAGCGCGTCAGGCTCGGCGCCGACGCCGACGGACGGCTGCGCGCACTCGAGCACCGTGCGTTCAGCCTCACGTCCACCGTGCACGAGTTCGTCGAACCGAGCGCCGGGGTGGCCCGGGTGATGTACGACGCCGACGCCCACCACACCGCCAACCGCGTCGTACGACGCGACGTACCGACCCCGACGTGGATGCGCGCCCCGGGTGAGGCACCGGGGTCCTTCGCGCTGGAAGCGGCGCTCGACGAACTCGCCGAGAAGTGCGGGATCGACCCGATCGAGCTGCGCCTGCGCAACGAACCCGACAAGGGCCCGGTGTCCGGCCTGCCGTTCACCGGCCGCCATCTGGCCGCCTGCTTCCGGGAGGGTGCCCACAGGTTCGGCTGGGCGGACCGGGACCCGCGCCCCGGGCTGCGCCGGGACGGTCGCTGGCTGCTCGGGACCGGCACGGCGGCGGCCTCCTTCCCCGCGGGCGCCGCACCGTCCACCGCGACCGCGACCGCGCACCCGGACGGCACTTTCACCGTCCGGATCTCCGCGGCCGACATCGGCACCGGGGCCCGTACCGCACTCACCCTGGTCGCCGCGGACGCACTTCAAGTGCCCGTGGAGTACGTGCGCGTGCGCATCGGGGACAGCGACTTCGGCCCGGCGATGATCGCCGGCGGCTCCATGGGCACCCGGTCCTGGTCCTGGGCCGTCAGGGCCGCGGCCGGCGAACTCCGCGACAGGCTGACCCTCGGTACCGACATCCCGCCGGAGGGCATCACGGTACGGTCCGACACCACCGCGGCCATCGGCGCCCTCGCCCCTGCCGAACGCCACTCCTTCGGCGCCCAGTTCGCCGAGGTGGCCGTCGACGTCACCACCGGCGAGGTCCGCGTCCGGCGCATGCTCGGCATCTTCGCGGCGGGCCAGATCGTCAATCCGCTCACCGCACGCAACCAGCTCCAGGGCGGCATGATCTGGGGCATTTCCATGGCCCTGCACGAGGAGGCCGTCCGCGACCGCGCCTCGGGTGGCCACGTCGGCGCCGACCTCGCGGGCTACCACGTGGCGACGCACGCCGACGTACCCCGCATCGAGGCCGACTGGATCGAGGACACAGACCCCGACGACCCGGTCGGCATCAAGGGAATCGGCGAGATCGGCATCGTCGGTGCCGCAGCCGCCATCGCCAACGCGGTCTGGCACGCGACCGGCGTACGCCACCGCAGCCTGCCCATCCGACCGGACCGCGTCCTGTCGGCCCCCGCGGAGGCGCCGGATGCTTGACCTGTCCGAGGAGCTGAACCACTGGATCGAGGAGGGCCGGGAGTTCGCCGTCGCCACCGTGGTGGCCGTCGACGGCAGCGCGCCGCGCGGTCCCGGCGCCGCCGTCGCCGTCGACAGCGCGGGCACCGTCATCGGCTCGGTCTCCGGTGGCTGCGTGGAGGGCGCGGTGTACGACCTGTGCCTGCAGGCGCTCGAAACTCGGCAGAGTGTCCTCGAGCGGTTCGGCTACAGCGACGAGGACGCCTTCGCCGTGGGACTGACCTGCGGCGGGACGATCGACGTGCTGATTACACCGGTGGGTTTGCAAGCGCGCGCCCGCGCGGTCCTCGGGCCGGCTCTGTCGGCCGCTGCCCGGGGCGAACCGGCAGCCCTCGCCCGGGTCGCCCGCGGCCCGGCCGAACTCCTCGGCCGCGCTCTGCTGGTCCGGCCCGACGGCACGTACGAGGGCGGCCTCGGCTTCCACCCGGACCTGGACCGGACGGCGGCGGCCGAGGCCCGGGCCCTGCTGGAGGCGGGGCGCACCGGCACGGTGGACCTCTCGGCGGACGGCACGCACTGCCCCGGTGGTCTCACCCTGCTGATCGAGTCGAACGTGGCGCCCCCTCGCATGATCGTCTTCGGCGCGGTCGACTTCGCGTCGGCGCTGGCGCTGGCCGGCAAGTTCCTCGGCTACCACGTGACCGTCTGCGATGCCCGCCCGGTCTTCGCCACGCGGGCCCGCTACCCCGACGCCGACGAGGTCGTGGTCGACTGGCCGCATCGCTACCTGCGGGGCACCGAGACCGACGCCCGTACCGTCCTGTGCGTGCTCACCCACGACGCGAAGTTCGACGTACCTCTGCTGAAGGCGGCCCTCCGCATGCCGGTGGCGTTCGTCGGCGCGATGGGCTCGCGCCGCACCCACGAGGACCGCAATCGGCGTCTGCGGTCGGAGGGCGTGACCGAACGGGAACTGGCCCGGCTGCGCTCGCCGATCGGCCTGGACCTCGGCGCCCGAACGCCCGAGGAGACCGCCCTGTCGATCGTGGCGGAGATCGTCGCGACCAGACGCGGCGGGACGGGCGTCCCCCTGACCGGCTCGAGGACGCCGATCCACCACGACAGCGGCGAACACGAAGGGCCGGCAGCTGCCTGAAGGAGCAGGACATTCAGCAACCGATGCGTCACTGCTCGTAGACAGCTACGGACGGCCCGGCTTGATGCCCTGCGGCAGCAGCGGTTCAAACCGGGCCCGCTTACTGTGGCAGGCGGCGGTCCCGATCCCGCCGCCGATGCTTCACCCCCTTTGAGGTCCGGCGGCGCAGACGCCTGCAATACCCAGACGTGTACAGGCGGGACGCGTGATGCCTCGGGCAGCAGTCCGGCTGGCCTTCCTTCGGGGAGGTTCAGGGCGCAGGCTGTGATGTGTGCCAGTGCCCCGCCGGGAACTTGATCCGTCCGGGTGCGGCCCTGGTGAGAGGAGCACACGTGGCGGCGTCGACGCCAGCGGCAGGCGGTCGGGACCCGGGCACTCAGGAGGCCGGATACGAGCCGGATCCGCACCGGTGGCGGGCCCTGTGGGTCACCCTGGTGGCCGGCTTCATGAGCCTGCTCGACGTGACGATCGTCGCGGTCGCCCTGCCCACCGTCCAGCGCGATCTACACGCTTCCCCCACACAGGTGCAGTGGGTGGTCTCCGGATACGCCCTCACCTTCGCCCTCGCCCTTGTCACCGCCGGCCGCCTCGGCGACGCCATGGACCGTCGCCGTATCTTCCTGTTGGCTCTCAGCCTCTTCGTGATCTTCAGCGCGGCCTGCGGCGCGGCCCCCGACATCACGCTGCTGGTGGTGGCCCGCCTGGCCCAGGGCCTGGCGGCAGGCTTCATGGCGCCCCAGAACTCCGCGCTCATCCAGCAGCTGTTCCGTGGTGCCGAGCGTGGCCGCGCCTTCGGCTTCTTCGGCGCCACCGTCGGCATCTCCTCCGCCGTCGGCCCCCTCACCGGCGGCGCCATCATCGCCCTCGCCTCCGGAGCCCAGGGCTGGCGCTGGATCTTCTACGTCAACGTCCCCATCGGCATCCTCGCCGTCCTCCTCGGCCGCCGCCTGCTGCCCCACACCCGGCGGTCCGGGCGGGGACACATGGACCTGTCCGGCGTCCTGCTCCTCGGGTTCGGCGTGCTCGCGCTCATGTACCCGTTGGTCCAGGCGGCCTCCGGCGGCCTCGGCCACCTGTGGTGGCTGTTCCTCGTCGGCGGCGCAGTCCTCGCCGTCTTCACCCAGTGGCAGCGGCACCTCGCCGCTCGCGGCGTCCAGCCGCTGCTCGACCCGCGTCTGTTCACCACCGTTCGCGGATATGCCGTCGGAGTCGGCGTCGGCACGCTGTACTTCATCGGCTTCAGCGGCCTCTGGCTGGTCTTCGCCCTCTTCTACCAGCACGGTCTCGGCTTCTCCCCGCTCC
This sequence comes from Streptomyces sp. NPDC002671, assembly GCF_053592475.1. Taxonomy (NCBI): domain Bacteria; kingdom Bacillati; phylum Actinomycetota; class Actinomycetes; order Kitasatosporales; family Streptomycetaceae; genus Streptomyces; species Streptomyces sp. NPDC002671. Next base: position 45,512 of record NZ_JBSFVU010000015.1, on the reverse strand, counting down.
GCTCCGGCCTCGCCGTGACCCCTTTCGCCCTCGGCTCGGCGGGCGCAGCCGTGGTTTCCGGCCGGCTGGTGGACAGGCTCGGCCGCCTGCTCACCGTGTGCGGCCTCACGGGCGTGATCGTCGGTTTGGGTGTCACCGCGCTGCTGCTCTGCTTCGCGCCCCTCCACGTCGTTCCCTGGGCCGCCGCCCCGGTCCTGTTCCTCGGTGGCATCGGTGGAGGCTTTGTGGTGTCGCCCAACATCACCATGACCCTGCGTGACGTGCCCGTACGCATGGCGGGCGCGGCGGGTGGCGCCCTGCAGACCGGCCAGCGGCTCGGCGCCGCGGTGGGTACCGCCGCCCTCCCCGGCCTCTTCTACCTGGTGCTCGGTAAGGGCGACGACTACCGCGGCGCAGTCGTCACTGCGCTGGGCGCCGCCCTCGTCGGCATGGCGGCGTCCCTGGCCCTCGCGACGTTCGACTGGAGGCGCGACCGGCGGATACGCCGACCGCACCGGAAGTGTCCGGACGAGGTCGCCAACCAGCCGGTGCACGCCCGGCAGACCTGACCCATCCTCCCGCGCCCGATCACCGTCGGCGGGTCCGGCGTGCCAGACCCTCCGGCGGACGGGCGCCGGTGCTGCCGTTTCGCCCCTACAGCGGCGCTACGGACGGCGGTGAGACCAGCCCACCACCGGTACCTGACCTCCGGCTGCTCTTGAGGAGACCGTCTCAAGCATTTGGCCCCCGCGTGGCCCGCCGCCCCGGGACCGGCGGGCCAGCGCCTCAAGGCGCCGACACGGGGTGAACGGAACCTACGCTGCCGCCGGCCAAAACGGAAGACCCTTTTCTCATTGACCCTCAACCTGCACAGACGCACCCTGAATCCCACGCACCAAAGGGAGCACAGGATGAGCCGAGCCACCGACACACACCGCATCGTCGAGTACTGGACGGACAAGGGCACCCACGTGATCTTTCCAGTCGAAAGGAACGAAGAAGTCGACCGCATGAGCGACACGCAGCTGATCTCGAAGTACGGGAACCCCGAAGACGGGGCAGCCGCGCGCATCGTCCGGTAGGCCACTCCAACGCCGGCCACAAGGGCACACGAGTGGCCTGCTGTTCTGGCGCGCACATGCCGAACTCGGCTTGTGTGCCGACATTTCTTCGTCCAGTCAGCCTCGATCTCCGAGTGCATGGTGGTCCAGCCCCGTAGTCGCCACATGGTGGCCACCTCCGAACAGGCTGTCGCGGCGACCGGGTGCACCACGCCACCACGGACATCGACTACCTGGTGCCGCACCAGACGAACGTCCGGATCACCGACTTCGTCGCCCGCCGGCTCGGCCTCATCGACAGCAGCCAACTGCACAACGTCGAATCCGTCGGCACCACCGGCGCCGCCGCCATCCCGCTCCTGCTCGCGCAGGACGCCGCCGCGGGGTACCCGAAACGCGGCCAGTGCCCGGTGCTGCCGCATTCGGTGCTGGACTGACCTGTGGCGCCGCGCCGACAGGCTGGACATCAGGCCTGTGTCGGTGGCTGTGCTACTGCCGCAGAGCCCAAGTTCGGCTTGATGTGGTCGAGTTAAGCCATGCCGACTCTTGTCGACCCTCCGCAGCTGCATAAGATCACGTCAGTCATCTTTCCGCGGTAGGAGGCCGAACGTTCGTGAGGGATCAGCGTGTTGTGGTCGTGACCGGGGGAGGAACCGGCATCGGCGCGGCAACTGCTCGGCTGTTGCGAGGGGCTGGGCACGAAGTTGTAGTCTCCGGGCGGCGACCGGATCCGCTGCACCGCATCGCCGCGGAGACCGGCGCCCTGGCCTGCCCTGCTGACACCACGGACCCGGAAGCGGTCCATCGCCTCGTTGAAACAACGGTTGCGCGATTCGGTCGGCTCGATGGTTTGGTCGTCAACGCGGGAGTGGGGCGCAGCGGGGGCGTCGGGGAACTGAGCGACGAGGACTGGGAGTTGGTAATGAGTACCAATCTCACCGGACCCTTCCTGGTGATGCGAGCGGCATTGCCGCATCTGCTCCAGGTCCGAGGATCCGTCGTCGCGGTCGCTTCGGTCTCTGCCCTGCGCAACGGGGTGGGTAATGCCGCTTACGCCACGTCCAAGGCGGCGCTGCTTCAGCTGTGCCGGTCGCTGGCCGTGGACTATGGGCCGCGTGGCCTGCGGGCCAACACGGTGTGCCCCAGCTGGGTGCGCACAGAGATGGCGGACCGCCGTATGGCCCGATTCGCTGAGGACGCCGGGTTGGTCTCCGAAGGCGTCGAGGCTGCATACGATGAGGCCACCCGGCTGCTGCCAGCACGTCGCCCCGGTGACCCGCGCGAGGTTGCCGAAGCCATCGCCTGGTTGCTGTCGCCGGCAGCGTCCTTCGTCAATGGTGCTGCTCTGACAGTGGACGGCGGCGTGACCGCGCTGGATCCCGGGACCATTCCTTTTGAATTCAGCGTCACCCCGCGTGACGCGGCCAGTTGATCTTGATGCCGGAATGCGAGTCGGCACCTGGACCGACGCAGGTGCTGGTCCGAGTCAGGGCGACCAGTGTCAACCCGGTGGAATTGTTCGTCCGCTCCGGCGCCCTCCCGTTGCTGGGCGAGCCGCCTTTCGTCCTGGGCCGGGACGTCTCCGGGGTGGCAGAGCAGGTCGATCCGGGTGTGCACCGGTTCAAGTCCGGCGTCGAGGTCTATGGGATGGCGTACTTCCCGGCCGCGGCCGGGGCGAACGCCGAGTACCTGGTTACCCCCGCGCGGTAGTTGGCTCGCAAGCCCGCAGGGATCAGCCACGAGGAGGCCGCGGCGCTGCCGCTGATCGGTCTGACCACCTGGCACGCTACGGCCGCGATCGTGGACGGCCTCGGCCTGGTCCTGGCCGTCGTGGTGACCGCGGCGAGCGTGCAGGACCGCGACGCCGCGGTCCCACTGCTCGAGCGGCTGCGTGCTGGCTGATGCGCGCGCGCCGTCTGGTGCGTGACTACGAGACGCTGCCCGCCATGCATGAGGCCAGGCGCCTTCAGCCGGCCGGCGCCGCGAGCGGGGTGAACACCCCCAACCTCATCTGGAGCGCCCACCCTCGTTCCACCTGGCGTTTCGCCTTCGACCGCAGCCCCTCGACTCTCGCCGGGACCGCCTGAAGACCCAGGACCACGGGCAGCTGCTGGCACCGCATGCCCTCCCGGCCCGCTTCCGACTCCAGCACGCACACGATCCGCTGACAGTCGGGAGGCAGGGCCGACGCTGTCGTACCTTCGGTCCGTCGTGGCACCAGCGATTCCGCCACCGCGCCTGCCACCGGCTCCGCGAACGCGGAAGGCGGCTCGGCCAGCACCTCGGCCACTGTCACCCGGGCATCGGCCGGCCGCGCCAGCCTGCTCTCCGCCTCGACGAGCGCCGCCCGCACCCGCTCGGCCTCCTCCCGCAACCACGCAATCTCTTCCCGGACCTTCTTCTCCCGGGACTCCAGCAGACCGAGCACCGACGGCACCAGCCACCTCCACGAGCGAGACGAACGGACGAACCGCGCCCATCTCTCCCTCCATCAACCGGAGTTCATGCCCACCCAACCCGAACCAAACGATCACGTTCGGAAGGCTCACGCCTCGGTCGCAGGACCCCGGTACCCCGAGCTCCTGTCCAAGGACTCAGTCCGGCCATCAACTAAACAAATCCTTGACTACTCAAGCTGCACGGTGTGAGCCTGGCCGACTTCACGATGCTGCTGCGTCTGGAGCAGGCGCCCGGCGGCCGGATGCGCCGGGTGGACCTGGCCGAGGCGCTGGGTCTGACCGCCTCCGGGGTGACCCGGGGGCTGGCGCCGCTGGAGCGCATCGGGCTGGTGACGCGCGAGACGGACGCCCGTGACGGCCGGGTGGCCTACGCGGCACTGACCGACACCGGCCGCGCACGCCTGACGGACATGCTCACCACGGCCGTGCAGATCGCCGTCGAGATCTTCGCCGCGCCCCCGTGGAACAAGGAGGACATCGGCCAGCTGTCCGCGCTGCTGACCCGCCTCGGCGGCACCGGCCTGCCCGGCCACACCCCCGCCCCATAACCCCCGGCACGCCTCCCGACGGATGCCTCATCCGCACCTTGGAGCACCCACATGAATCCAACCCCCGCCCCCGCACCGCCCCTCGCCCCAGCCGCCACCACGGCCCACGCCCCGACAGCCATCCGCACGGAGAGCCTGCGCAAGGTCTATCCGCGTGCGCAGGGCGGCCTTGTCGCCGTAGACGGCCTGGACCTGACGGTCCACCAGGGTGAGTTCTTCGGCCTGCTCGGCACCAACGGCGCCGGCAAGTCCACCACCATCGGCATGCTCACCACCCTGGTCGCGCCCAGCGCCGGAAAGGCATGGGTCGCCGGGCGCGAGGTGAGTACCGATCCGGTCGGCGTCAAGTCCCGCATCGGTGTGGTCTCCCAGGCCAACACCCTGGACCGCGCGCTCACCGTCGCGGACAACCTGGCCTTCCGTGGCCGCTACTTCGGCATGCCCGCCCCAGCCGCCCGCCGTCGCGCGCTCGAACTGCTGGAGCAGTTCGGCCTCGCCGACAAGGCCGGCGCCAAAGCCCACCAGCTCTCCGGCGGCCAGGCCCGCCGCGTCATGATCGGCCGGGCCCTGATGCACCTGCCGGAGGTGCTCTTCCTCGACGAACCCACCGCGGGCGTCGACCCCCAGGCACGCGACGACCTCTGGCGGATCATCACAAGCCTGCACGAGACCGGCCAGACCGTGGTGCTCACCACCCACTACCTCGACGAGGCCGAGGTCCTGTGCCAGCGCCTGGCCGTCATCGACCACGGGCACCTGCTCGCCTGCGACACCCCCGAGGCGATCAAGGCGTCCAGCGGAGCGCAGACGGTCATCACTGTCCACTACGACGCCGATGCCACCCCGGCCACCGACGCCCTCCACAGCATCCCCGGCGGCCCCCACGACGTGACCGTCGACGGCCCGACCGTACGGGTCCGCACCACACATCCCGACGGCGTCCTGGGCCACCTGCTGCGAATCGGCGGCGCGGTCGGCCTCACCGTCCGCGATGCCACCACCACACCCCCAGCCTGCAGACCGCCTTCCTCACCCTGACCGGACGCGATTACACGCCATGAGCACCGCGAACCCCAGCGCCACCACCCCCCGCCCGCTGACGTCCCGCCGGGCCGCCTGGCACGCCTACCTCGCGCTGACCGGTCGCGACCTCCACGTCCTGGGCCGCAACCTGCCCGCACTGCTCATCCAGGTCGGCCTCCAGCCGCTGCTGTTCACCTTCGCCTTCGCCTACGTCATGCCCAGCATCGGCAGCGGACTGGGCGGTGCGACCTCGTTCTCCACGATCCTGCTGCCCGGCCTGATCGCCAGCACCCTCACGCTGCAGAGCATCATGTCCGTCACCGGGCCGCTGGCCGCCGAACTCGGCCCCGGCCGCGAGATCACCGACCGCGCCCTGGCGCCCCTGCCCGTCTGGGCCCTGGGCCTGCAGAAGATCACCTCGTCCGCGATCTTCGGCCTCGTCTCGACCCTCGTTGTCGTCCCGATCGTCTGGCTCGTCCACGCCCCCGGCAACGCGCCCCGAGCCCACATCGACAACTGGCCCCTGCTGCTGACCACACTGGTACTCAGCGCGCTGCTCGCCTCCACACTCGGGCTGCTGCTCGGAACCGCGGTCGACGCTTCCGCCTTCGGGGCGCTGCTCGGCCTGCTCCTGGCCGCCACCATGCTGGGCTGCGTCTACTACCCGTGGACCGCTCTGCGCCCGATCCGCTGGGTCCAGGTCCTGACCCTCGCCAACCCGCTCGTCTACATGAGCGAGGGCCTACGCGCCAACCTCACGCCCTCCACCGGCCACATGCCCACCTGGGCCTACCTCACCGCCCTCACCGTCGGCACCGCCGCTCTGGGTTACCTCGCCCTGCGCCGCTTCACTCGACGGGTGCAGACCTGACAACGCACCTGCTGCAGTAGATACGGGATTTACTGCAGCAGGGTCTCCGCCGTGATCAACGAGACCTGCGGCGGAGTGCTCCGACCGCCGGGGCGAGGTGTACGCATTTACTGCGGCAGCGCGCGGGAGGGCGGGGCGGGCATGGCGATCGAACCAGCGACCGAACTCGGGAGCGGGGGCGCGCTCCGGCTGCCGCGCGCCCGGGTCGTGCCCCTGTCCGCCGCTCCGGCGTCGTACACCGCGGCGGTCGAGCGATACCTCACCGGTGCGAGCATCGCGAAGTCCGCCGCGCGGATCTACCGGATCTCGCTGACGACATGGGGATGGATACTCGGCGGCGAACCCGCGCCGACCTGCCCGGCCCGCCGCAGCGCGATGCCGCCCGTCTTCCCCGTCGCCGCGACCGACGAGCCGACGTTGCCGGAGGTGCTGGCCGAACTGGCGGCGACGCGAGCGGACGAGATGGACGCCGACACCAGTCCGGCGTCGTCGGCCGCTTCGTAGCGGTGATCTCAGTCATGGTTTCTCCTTGCCCAAGGGCTGTCCCGTAACTGATCTTTGGCATGAGGGTGGTTGGCCAGGACTGGATCCTGGGGACCACCGGTGGGCTCCGCCGCCAGGTACGGCAGAGTCCCCCTGGTATGGTGCGCCGATGTCAGAGATCAAGAAGTTCCAAGTCACCTTTGACTGCGCAGAACCTGAGCGCCTCGCTCGTTTCTGGTGCGAGGTGTTGGGGTACGTCGTGCCGCCGCCTCCGGAGGGGTTTGCCACTTGGGACGATTTCAAGCGCTCGCAGCCACCTGAGCAGCGGGATTCATGGTTCGCCTGCATAGATCCCTCAGGTGTGGGCCCGCGACTGTACTTCCAGCGCGTCCCCGAAGGGAAGGCCGCCAAGAACCGGCTGCATCTTGATGTGCGGGTCGGCACCGGGCTCGTGGGTGAAGAGCGCCTCGCCGCACTTGAGGCCGAATGCGCACGATTGGTCCCGCTCGGCGCGGTACACGTGCGAACGCTGTATGACGGCAATGATTCGTGCATCCCGATGCTGGACATCGAGGGTAACGAGTTCTGTATCGACTGAGCATTCTCCGATTCGGAGAGACGGGGAGCCGCCTCCCTCGGACCTCTCTGGTCTCGTATGGGGCGGGACTTATCCCGTGAGGGCGAGGTTGGAGGTGTTGTGCTCCTCCTTCCAAGCTGGCAGTTCGGTCTGGCCGCGTTCACGGCGGTGCGGGATGAGCAGGCCGGTGCCCCGGTAGCCGCCGTCCGCGATGACCGTGGCCCGGCCGACGGCGGCCTTCGCACCGGAAAGTTCCCACGCCTTGCAATCGTTGCGATTGCCCGTGACCGGCCGGCCGACGGCGACGACGAATCGAGTGTGCCGTCGACGATTAGCACGGTGTCCTTACGGAACCGCTGACGGGGCTGAAACGCGAGCGACGGTCCGAGGTGGCCGATGATGCGGTTGGCGGCCGACTTCGACACCCAGAACAGCGGCGCGAGCTGTCGCAGCGTCAGGTTCGTACGCCGGTAGGCCGCTACGAGCAGGATCCGGTCCGCCATAGTCAGGCTCCATGGTCGGCCCTTGCGTTCTGCGTTCGTACCTTCGCTCCGCATCGCAGTGACCAGCTTGCCGAACTGCCGCGGGCTCAGCCCGGTAATCGGGGCTATCCAGAATGGCTCCGACGCCGATATCGTCGGCGTCGGCCGCGGCCAGGACGGCGGCGAGGATCCTTTCCCACGTGGCGTCGACGGCCCACCTGATCAGGCGTTTATGAGCGGTCTGGAAGGAACCGAGCTCGGCGGGCAGGTCCCGCCAAGGCGAGCAGGTGCGGTACTTCCACGCAATGGCTTCGAGCGTGCGGCGATGGTCAGCCCACCGTCGGCCGCGGACCGGATCGGCCGGCATCAGCGGCGCGATCCGGTCCCACACCTCATCAGTGATCACTAACCGGACAGACACATCCGATCAACCGGCCAACCCGTCAAAGAGACACGTGCCAGGCGGCCCGACTTCGGGGCTTTGGAGGATTGGTTCACTTGTTGAGGCCGGTGAGGGCGGTCTCGGCGTGGTGGGGCCAGGTATGGGGGTGGGCGACGGGGATGGCGACCCAGTCCTTGAAGGGGCGGTGTTTGCCGGAGGGGTCGAACAGTTCCGCGCCGGGCAGGGTGAGGGCTTCAGTGTGGGTGGAGGTGCCGTCGCCGAGCCGGAAGGCGAGCAAGTCGCCCTTGAGACAGGCGAAGGCCTTGCCGTGGGCCTTGAGAGCGCGCTTGCCGAACATCGCTCCGGCGGTTGCGCCGCGAGGGGCGAGGTCGGTGGCGATCTCGTCGAATAGGTCGTCGGGGGTCATGTGGCGGGTCCTTGCGCTGGTGGGGCGAGTTGGCGGGGTCCTGCAGTCGGGACCACAAGTCGGACTGTAGCCAGGAGGGCTGCGGATACGCACCGGTCGAGGACCAGCACTTCAGAGAGCTGATTGCCCAGCTCCTACTCACGGTGACCGCTTTGATGCTTCCGTAGTCCTGATTGCGCACCGAGCACGGGCGCAGTGAATGCGTATCAGGCGCGGATTCACGAGTTTCCCCAGGAACCATTGCGCATCAACTCGCGGACCCTGCACCGGCAACCGGTCCAGCAGCGTCGAGTTCGACAGAATCACGCCGCACGGGTGCATCGCGATCCCCCGCGGCAGCGCGTCCAACCCCTCGGCGAGCTCCCACAGCGGTCCGAATGAGGCTGCGCTGGTCCATGGCCCGCTGGTCGAGGTCGAGGCCGCGGGTGACCATGCCGGCCTCGCACCGCTGCCGCAGCAGCCGCATCGCCCCACCCGGCCCCGGATCCGCACCGACCACGGACGGTTCGGGGAAGTGCGGGGTCCCCAGCCCGAGATCGCGGACGGGCTCGACCGTGCAGGCGTCCGCGACGGCGAAGGTGTCGGCGATCAGCCGCTCGGCCGGTCGAGGGTGCCCCGGGCGATCTTGACCGGCATGCCGAACGGATCGGTGTGCGTGCGGGCGGCGATCTCGCGGACCATCGCCCCGCGCTGAGCCGGGCCGAGGGCAGGGTCGGCCGTCTCACGGATCAACTGATGGCGAAACAAGGCGACCTGGTGGGCCCGCTTGGCCCGCTGGCGTTCCTCCTCATCGACCAAAGCCATACCGATGAAGGCTGCCCTTGGCGCGTCACTGGGGGACGGCCAACAGCATCAAGGCGTTGTCGACGGCCACCAAGTCGCGCTCAGGAACGTCGACCTGCGGTGGTATCGGACGTTCTTCGGGCGAGCTATGGGCTTCTATCGGCGGCCTCCCTTCACCGTCCTTCAAGTTACGTGGCCCGACGCGGGAGGCCGCTTTCACTGGGAAGGACAGGCTGAGCAGAGGCACCGGGAATCGCAGCCTCAACTATGGCTGCCACCAAAGGAGCACCCCGTCGCAATCTGGACTTCCGAACTCTGACGCAGATGCTGGGCAGTGACCGCGGAGGCCGCTGAAGCAGAATCATCTTGCGGAGTAGTTCGAATCCGGCTCGTCCATAGAGCTGCTCTTTGATCGTTTTGCTGCGTCGCAGCGGACGTGTTCGGTGGCGGTGTCCAGTTCGGGGCAGCGGGCCAACTTCGCGACCTGAGGCACAGGTCAGACCACATCATCAAGGAGTTCGAAGCCCTCCGGGAACCCTCCCAGGAGGCACGCCGCGAGGGGTCGGACTCCGCTTCCGCCATCGTCCCGAGCAGGTCGATCAATTCGCTCCGCTGGTCGCTCGACAGCTTGCTGACCAGGTGGGCGACACCCTCCAGGACCTTGACGGCGTCGTCCGGATCCATCTGCTCGTCTTCACTGCCCTCGATGAACCACAGGACGTCGACCAAGGCCTCGGCCAGGGCATGGGTCAGAGACGAGTACACGGGCGTCAAGGCGGACTCCCAGCAGGTCACAGCAGCAGAGTGCGGCCATCCCACCACACACCACTGACATCACACCCAGTCAGCCCTCCACGAAAAGTGAGTCAGAACCCCAGATTCGACAGCGTCCGGCGTTGCCCCGTGCAGCCCTAGCTGTTCTGTCACGGCAGGCGTCGACACCTGCACCGTCTCGAAGCGCCGAAGTAGTAGGCCGTCGTGCGGAGGAGTTTGACGCCCCGTTTCGGGTCAGTCTGCGATCGCCCGCACCGCTCGGTTCGCACAGGCGAGGGACTGAGGCTCACGCCTCGTCGCTCGCGCGCCGCGCCCGGAACGCCGCTGCCTTGACCCGGTTCTGGCACGCCGTCGAGCAGAACTGGCGGCCGGCGTTGCGGGACGTGTCCACATAGACCCGGTCGCAGCGCGGGGCTGCGCAGACCCCGAGGCGGCCGGCGTAGTCGCCGCCGAGGGCCATGGCGAGGCCGGTGGCGCAGCCGGCGCTCCAACCGACGGCATAGGAGTCGTCGGCGCCGTGGAAGTGGACCTGCCATGGCTCCCCGGGAGCCCGGTCGAGCTGGGGGCGGGCGCCGGTCTCGCGCAGCAGCGCGTTGAGGGCGGGAGCCGCGTCGTCGAGCCGGTCAGCGGCCACGGCCTCGAACACGGTACGCAGGGCGCGGGCGGTGTCGGCCAGCCGGTCGGCCTCGCCGAGTCCCAGGTCCGCCCCGGCGGAGAGTGCCGCGCGGACCGCGCCGACGCGTTCGGAGCCCTCGGGGGCGAGGTAGCGACGGCCGCGCGCCTCACCGTCGGTCAGCGCGTTGACGAGCGCGACCGAAGCATCGAGCAGGGTACGCATGTGACTGTCGAACAACACTTGACCAGTTACCTTTCGCCTGCCTACGGTGTCCGTCACTGACAATAGATGATTGACCAGTGACGGGATGTGTTGTGCTGCGCTCCGAACCTCTGCCACGCACCGTCCGCCTGCTGCTGCTCGCCCGGGTCGTCAACCGGCTCGGAGCCTTCTCACTGCCCTTCCTCACCGCGCTGGTCTGCGCCGACCGCGGCACGAGCCTGACCACCGCCGGGCTGGTCAGCGCCGCCTTCGGGTTAGCGACAATTCCCTCACGGCTGGCGGGGGGAACACTCGCCGACCGGATCGGCCGGCGCACGACCATCGTGCTCGGGCTCTGCGGATGCGCCGTGGCACAGCTGGCGATCGCGGCCTCCGCGTCGCTCACCTGGGCGGTCACCGCGGCGGTGCTGCTCGGGCTGGCCTTCGAGCTCTACGAACCGCCGAGCCAGGCGATCATCGGCGAGTCGGTGCCGGAGCGGCAACGGGTGCGCGCGTTCAGCCTGTTCAGCGCCGCGCTTGCGGCGGGCGGCATGGGCGCCGGGCTGCTTGCCGCCCTGCTCGGGCGTTGGGACCTGCGCTGGCTCTTCGTCACCGACGCCGCGACGTGCCTGGCCTGCGCGCTGCTGATCAGGCTCGCCCTTCCCCACGACCGTCCGGCACCGCCCGGAGCGGACCAGGACGGCACCGCCGTGCAACCGCTGCGGGACCGAGCCCTGCTGAGCGTCCTGGCCACCGGAACCGCCTACGCCCTGATCAATCAGCAGACCGTGATGACCCTGCCGCTCGCGCTCGCGCGGCAGGGCCTGCCCGCCGCCGACGCCGGACTGTTGTTCACCGCCACCGCGGCCACCACCGTGCTCGCCCAGCCGCTGGTCCGGCTGCCCTGGGCGACCCGGCTCACGACGCCCGCCGCGCTCGCCCTCGCCCATCTCCTCCTGGCTGCGGGGCTGAGCGGCTACGCCCTCGCCCGCACCCTGCCGGCGCTGCTCGCCGCGGCTGCCGTGTGGAGTCTGGGCGACCTGCTGGTCATGGGCCGCGTCTACGCGCTCGTCACCGGCCTCGCACCGCCTGGCGGAAGCGGCCGTTACCTGGCCGTCTTCGGTACCAGCTGGGGCGTTGCCGCGACGCTTGCCCCCATCCTCGGCACCCAGCTGCTCGCCCGCGCGGGGACGACCACGTTGTGGTCCACGATGGCCGCGCTCTGCCTGCTGCTCGCCGCGCTGCACCTCCGAGTGACACCGGAGTCGCCCGGTCTCCAGGATGTCGCGGAGACGGTTCGCCGTCGGGTCCCGGGCGCTGCGTAGGGGTGGTCCGCCCGGCTCGCGGACCGGTGCTGTCGCTCCTCATGAACATCGAACACCGGTGGGCTTGAGTGCCTCCCGAACCGATGAACCGTCTTGGTGATCCGTTGCGACGCAGATGACCCCACTTCATCCGATGGCCGGTGGGAGAACCGACGAAAGGCGACGCGTTGCGCCGATGAATCTCGGCGACAGGAAGGGCGTGGGCGAGATTACGCCGCAGGACGTCCCGGCCGTTCGAAGCGTGACGGCTTGCCGCCGAGTGACGACCAGGTGGACATTCCGTCCAACGGGCGATCGGAGCGGGCCTGCGCGCCCGGTCCTGGAAGACGGCATCCCGCAGGACTGCTCACCTCCCCGACCAAAGTAAGCCTTATGGCACTTGATCACGTCGCTTATTTCACTTATGGAAGGATTTTCGGTGGTGAGCAGGATGCCACTCGGAGTCAATGTGAGGAGCGGGGCGATGAAGACGATCGGGCTGATCGGCGGGATGAGCTGGGAGTCGACAGCGGAGTACTACCGGTTCTTGAACGAGTTCACGCGCGACCGGCTTGGCGGGCTCCATTCAGCCAGATGCGTGATCTATTCGGTGGATTTCGCGGAGATTGAGAAGTTGCAGGTCCAGGGACGCTGGGCGGATGCTGGCGAGATCCTGGCTGCGGCTGCTCAGTCTCTGGAGGCAGCCGGCGCTGACATGGTGCTCATCTGTACCAACACCATGCACAAGGTCGCCGACGTTGTCGGGGCGGCGGTGTCCATTCCTCTGCTGCACCTGGCCGACGCCACCGCAGACGCCGTACGGGCATCGGGCGTTCGCCGGGTCGGACTGCTGGGCACGGCGTTCACCATGGAGCAGGACTTCTATCGAGGCCGCCTCGAAGCGGCCGGGCTCGACGTCCGCATCCCGGATACCGCCGGGCGCGCGCTAGTGCACCAAGTGATCTATGAGGAGCTCTGCCTCGGAATTGTGCGGGACGAATCGCGCACCGCTTATCAGAAGGTCATCAAGGACCTCGTTGCCGATGGCGCGGAAGGCATCATCCTGGGCTGCACTGAAATCGAGCTTCTCATCGGTCGTGGGGACAGCCCCGTTCCGGTCTTCCCCACCGCACGACTTCACGCCGAGGCAGCCGTAGACGCAGCGCTGCCGGGCGCCCAGAACGACACCCCCACGACTCCCGCATCCCGCTGACTGGAGTGTGGCCTCAATTTCTGCCCGGAGCTGCGCACCACACGCCCCGCAGCAGGAGCCATCCAGTTGTCGAGCGGCCGACGTTCTGCTGTGCCAGCCTTGTGATCTTCCGTTGGAGTTCGTCGATGTCAGCGGGGGCTCCGAGCCCTGACTCCTGCCATGCCTGAGCTCCCAGCGTCTGCGACAGCCGTTTCTCCAGGTGCTGGATGCGGGCGGCCAGTGGGGTGTTGCGGGCCTGTGCGTTGGCGAGGTCGGTCTGGAGCGAGGCCCGGCTGACCGGCGATCTGCCGGCCGGGTCCTGTGTTACCGAGACACTGATCGGGGTGCCGTTCTTCGCGGCGTTCCTGACCGCTGTGGCCACCCGCTGGCGGTGGCGCTCGGTGTCGGCCTGGCGGCCGTCGCGCATGGTGGGGATCATGGCAGCCTCCAGGGCCTGACATCGGGAAGTGGCTGGCCGACGCGGGGCATGCCCAGCATCACCACGCGGCTGCGGCGGACCACGGCGACGGCTTCCTCGATGCGGGCCCAGTCGTCGGCCTCGAACGCCGACATGAGCAGCTCGCGGCTGCGGAGCAGATCAGGGAGGTAGCGCTCCGGGTCGGGAAGGCAGGAGACGTCGGTGCGGAAGTGGGCGCAGCCGACGCAGCGGAAGCGAAGCGGGCAACTTCGCCCGCTGGCTGCGACGTTGTGCGGCTCCAGACAGATGCCACAGGCCGTGGCGACTTCTCCGATGGCCCGCCGTACGTGTTCGGAGTCCAGCATCGCCTGTGCTTTGCGCCAGACGCGGTTGCCTCGACGGTCGAACTGCAGGGCGGTGACAGTGGGCTCGGGTATTGGAACTGTCTGAATACCCCCAGCCCGGGGCCCATGTACCGCCCCGGACCCCGGTGTTAGTCGCCGTGCGTGGACGGCCAGGAATCGGTCAGACCTGTTCGAAGTGGAACGCCTTGATGAAGCAGTCGCGGGGCTGAGCGACGGCGAAGAGGATGCACTCCACGAGCGACTGCGCGGTGAGGGCGTCCTTGGCCTCGCGCGGTGTGGTCTCCCATTGCTCGGAGAGCGGGTCAGGGTTGTCGAGGTCGGGCGGGTAGAGGGAGATCACCCGGACCCCCTGGGGCCGCAGCCGCTTGGATGTCGGATGCGGATTGGAGGTCTGGTCCTTCGAGGTAGCGGGAGCCGTTGTTGATCAGCACGTCAATGCGGTCGGTGTGACGGGCGACGGCGGCAGCGAAGTCGCGGATCGAGGCCGGGTCGGTCAGGTCGCAGGCGAAGGCGTGGACCTGCTGGTGCCCTCGGCCGCGAATCTCGTCGCGGACACGTTCAGCGGCGGCGTGTGTGCGGAGAGGAAGACCTCGGCGCCGAGGTCCGCGAGGCGGATGGCCAAAGTGCGTCCGAAATCGCGGCCGGCGGCGGTAATGACCACGCGGTGATCGTCGAATCTCATGTCGGTACTCCTGGTTCCTGGACCGGAGGTTGTGGTGAAGTGCGGCGACTGACTTCGGCTGCGTAGGCGGCCCAGTCTCCAGCGGCGGCTCGCTGCCAGTTGACGGCGACGGCGACGGCGACGGCGGCGGTGATGTCGATGCCGAGGGTGCGGGCGTGGACCGCGTCGTACGAGTTCCCGACCGACCCCATGGACGCCTCAATTCCCGCCCATATCAAGCGGGTTGTGAGCTTGATGGACGTGTACTGGCAGCCGTGGTCGGCATGATGGATCAGCTGTCCGGGCCGGGAGAACGCGTCGTGGATCGCGGACAGCCACAGCGGGCCCTCGCTGGTGGGGATCACGGTCAGATCGGTGACCCACAGCCGGTTCGGCGCGGGCGCGGTGAAGCACAAGCCCGAGCCGCAGAGAGGGAGCCTCCACGCTTCCGGGGGATTGCCGGCACCCACACGGTCACGAACCTGCGCCCGGGTCTTCACCGGAGGCGGGCGCGGAGTGGAACCATTGGGAGAACCCGTTCTTGCCGTCTTCCCACCAGCCGTACTTGAACTCTTCGAAGGCGCCGAGCGCGAGATCGAGGACGGGTACGGCGTTCCCGACGAACACCAGTTGGTCCGCGTAGGACATCTTGCCGCTGGAGTCCAGCACCATCGAGAGGTTGACCGCCGACGTCACTCCGCCGACGGACAGTGTCGCTTGCGGCACCCACCCGATGGGAATGCAGATCAGTGCGCCACTACGGCCGAGCAGCACACCGCCGACGTTGCCGCCGGTGATGTCGAAGACCGCCTCGAACTTCCCGCTCGCGCCCTGGATGTTGCCGGTGTTGACGAACTCGGTGATTCCGTTCCCGTTGAATCCGCTGACGCCGCTGCTCGAGATGCTGTTGGCCTCACTGGCGAAGTCGAAGCCGGTGGACGCCGCGTTGTCGAAGTAGTTCAGGGACTTCGCCGACCACAGACCGGCTTCGGCGGTCTCCGACGGGTCGAATTTCTGCAGGGTGCCGATCATGAGGTAGTTGTCCGGCGGAGTGCTGCCGAATCCGACCAGCACGGCTTTGACTCCGAAGCCGAGCAGCGCTCCGGTCGCCGCGCCCCACGCCGCTCCCTTCCACATGGCCCGGAAGAAGCCCCCGGCGGTCCCCTTGCCGCCCGCGAATCCCATCGCCGCCCCGGTGCCGGCGCCGGCGATCGCGCCCTGCACGGCGCCGCTTGCGACATAGCTGAGCGTTGTGGCCGTGCCCGCGCTGTTGAAGATCCCGCCCGCCGCGGCGCCTGCCGCACCGCCGGCCAAGGCGCCGATGCCGCCGAGGAGCCCGCCGACCAGTACGCCCGCGCCGACCGAGCCTCCCGCACGGGCCGCCGCGATGCCGCCGACAACGGCCCCTCCGGCGATGCCGATAGCGGTCGTCGCCATCATGCCGGCACTGACGTTGATGGCCACGCCGAGGACGCACAGCGTCGCGCCTCCCGTGAACACTGCTCCCACGATCAGCGTCGCGACGACCAGGCCGACGCCGACGATCGCCATTACGTCCCAGAAGCCGCACCCGCTCGGGTCGACGAACGCCACCGGGTTGTCGTGCGCGTAGACATACGGGTTCCAGGCGTCGATGCCGAACACACCGGGGACGATCGGATCAGGGCTGATGAAACGGCCCAGGCGCGGGTCGTACCAGCGGCGTCCGAGACAGACCAGCCCGGCACCGGTCGCGGCTGTGCCGGCGCCCGGTGCCGTGTCCTGCCGCAGAGTGCCGTACGGCCCGAACGAGAGCCGTCGCAGCTCGCTGCCGTCGGCGCCGGTGAACAGCGTCGGTGTGCCGGTCAGATCCGGGTGGACGAATACTTGCTTCCCGCCGCAGACCGCTGCCACCCGCATATCGCCGAAGGGCAGCCACAGCACGAAATCGTCGCCCTGCTTCTCCAGATGGGGCGTGACCGAGACCGCCTCCAGTGCGCCGTCCCGGTAGGTGACCGCCTTCTGGCCGCGGAAGTCGTAGTCGTAGTCCAGGCGGGCGCCTTCTGCCGTCACGAGCGTGCGCAGGTTGTCGAAACCGTCGAAGGTCAGCGTCCCGTACGGCGCCGAGGTCAGGCGCCCTGCGGCGTCGTGGCCATAGCTGTCCGCGCCGGCCGAGACGAGCGTGGCGCCGCCCCCCGGCGCGTAGTGCAGTTCGCCTACCCCGTCCACATTGATGACGTTGCCCGAGTCGGAGTAGGCGTAGCCGAACCGCTCACCGCTGCCGTATGCCGCGTGCGTGAGCCGGTTCAACCCGTCGTAGGTGTAGGTGACGGTCTCCTCGGATCGCGGGCCGGTGACACCGGCGAGGTTGCCCCGCTCGTCGAAGGTGAATGTCTCGTCGCGCAGTACCGTGCCGTCGCCGGCGAGTACCCGCTGGTTGGTCATGCGCCCGGTGACCGGGTCGAACGCGGCGAGGTTCTCGGTGCCGTTGGCGAACACCATGCGGGTGATGCGTGCGGCCGTGTCCCGCTCGACGGAGGTCACCAGCCCCGGGCAGGAAGCGATGAGCCCGCGCGCGTCATAGGCGAAGCGCAACAGCCGTCGGCCCGCGCCAGGCGCCGTCTCGGGCAGCGTGACCGTGACCGGCCGGCCGAGGCGGTCGTAGTCCGTGGTCGTGACGAACGGCGTCCCGCCCAGCGCGGTCACGGCGCGCACCGACTCCACCGGGCGGGCCACCGGGTCGTAGGCGAAGGTGATCGTGCCGAGCCGGTCGGCGACCTGGTACAGCCGGCCGATCCGGTTCCGCGCTCCGTCGGTCGGCAGCGGGGAACCGCTGTCCAGATAGGAGTACCTGATCTCGGGTGTGGCGGCTCTCTCCTCGCGCACCTCGGTCACCCGGCCGAGCGGGTCCAGGGTGGTGAGGACGGTCTGACCGGTCGGCAGTGTTCGGCGGACCTGGTTTCCGGCCGCGTCGACCACCGAGACGACGCGGCCGGTGTCCGCCGACATACGGAGCAGCGGGCGGCCGAGCAGGTCGTAGGTCACGGTGGTGACCGCTCCGTCGGGGGTCGTCGCGGAAGCGATCCGGTTGGCGTGGTCGTAGGTGTAGACGGCTCGGACCCATCGGGTCCCGTCGTTGCGGCCGACGGACAGGGTGCGGCCCAGCGCGTCGTGTTCCTGGATCTCCATGGGGCGCGGCGGGCCGCCCGGGGCGGTCCTGGAGATCGTCACACCGCCCGGCGCGTATGCGCGCTCGACGACCTCGACGCCGGGCACCACCTGCCGGACGAGCCGCCCCAGCGCGTCGTAACGCATGCTGACGCGCTGTACACCGTCGCTGGGCGGCACGTACACGGGCGCGTCGACGTAGAAGGGCACCGCCGTCTCGGCAAGGTATCCCTGGCTGCTGTACCGGCGGAATTCGGTGACGAGGTAGGACCGGTCCGTGCCGCCCTCCCCGGGCACGATCGCGGCGATGCGGCGCCCTGCGGCGTCGCTGAACTCGTAGGTGGAATGCGTTGAGGGCATGCCGGCGGCGATCCGGCGGGCGACGGCGAGCCGTACCGGTGCGGCGGCGGTGTCGTAGGTGTAGCTCGTGGTCGGCAGCGCCGAGGTGTCGCCCGGTTGGATGGTGGCGCTCACTCGGCCCAGCGCGTCGAACTCGTCCCGGGTGGTGTGGCCGTTCGGGTCGGTGACGGCGGCGACCTGGCCGGTGCGCCGGTCGACCTCGGCGGTGAACGTGTTGCCCATCGGGTCGGTCGCGCTCCGGGGGTATTGACCCGTAGGGTCGCTCTCCAGCCGCGTGTCGTGGCCGAGCGGAGTGCGAGTGACCAGTATGGTCCCGGCCCCTGAGGCGGAGCGGGCATGGCTGCGCCGGGTCACCCACCAGCCCGGCTCCCCGGGCAGGCGGTGGTAGCCGAGCGACTCCCAGTCCGGCTGGTCCGGGCCGTACACGGCGGCCGCGATCTCGTCGGTGAGGGCGAGGTCCTCGATTCGGGTCACGGCGCCCGCGTCGACGAGCCCTTCGGGCAGGCCGATGTGGTCGGGGCCGTCGTAGTAGGTGACGGTTGTGCCGAGCAGCACGCCGTCCGCATCCCGCTGGGTGACGCGGGCGGGTACGGCAAGGAGGTTCACCCCGCCGTCGGCGAAGGTCACCTCCGTCGTCACGTCCTGGTCGGCGGTGGGTTGTCCGGGCCGGTAGGCACGGTTGCGCTGCCGGCGCACATTGCCGGCGGTGTCGACGTCGAGGTAGTCCACTTCACGGACGGCGAAGGGCGCGGCGCCGCGGTCCCAGGTCTCCTCGACGGTCCGCCGCTCGAAGGGGACGACGATGTGGGCGCCACGGGGCGCCGTCACGACATGGGCGTCGTAGCTGTGCCTGACGACGTGGTACGGGCGGTCCGCCTGCGGGGAGCCGTCCAGTCCGTAGGTGGTCGTGGACAGCACGCGGCGACGCAGCGCTCCGAGGCGCAGCCGCTCGTCGGTGGAGAGCGGGCGCTGCGGGTCGGCGGGGTCGAGACCGACGTGGAACGTCGTCACGACCCGCGTGGAGGGGGCGGTCTCGTCCCCGATGGTGTCGGCGGTCACCTCGCTGAAGCCCAGGAACGCCCGGGCGTCCGGGTCGAATCGGGCCTCCCGGTAGTGGTACTCGGTCGCGGAGGTGACACCGGTCGCCGCGTCGGTCCGCTCGACACGCCCGACGCAGGGGACGGCGACCGGATGGAAGGTCCGCCATGGCTGTTCGGCGGCGGCGTCCTCGCGGGCGTAGGAGGTGGACGAGCGGTACTTCACGGTGGTGGTGAGCCCGAGCCCGTTGTCGATCCCGGTCAGCAGGTGCGGCTTGACCCCGCCGGTGAGGTCGAGGAACACATACGGGCCGGGAAGGCCGGTGCGGGTGGACGGCGCGGTCCACAGCACGCCTGCGGTGCCGGTGCCGGTCATGTCGGCGAGCCGTACCCCGCCGGGCGGCAGCGCGGGCGTCCCTTCGATCACCACGGGGTCGCTCAGGCGGTCGGCTCCGGTGGTGAACCACACAGTGACCCGGCCCGGACCGACGTGTACGAGGTCGGCGCAGCCGTCGCCGTCCACGTCGGTGAGGTAGAGGTCGGCGGGGTCGTAGCGCGGCGGGAGCGCGGGGGCGGGGGTCATGCGCACGGCGTCGGCCCAGCGGCCGTTGCCCAGTGCGGGCCAGTACGTGACGCCGCCGCCGTCCACGCGGACCAGGTCCACCAGTCCGTCGCCCGTCATGTCGGCCAGCGCGACGTGCGGGTCGCGCAGGTCCACCGGCGGTGCCTGATGTTCCGGGAGTACGCGCGGCTGCGCCGACCAGCCGTCGCCGTCGCGTAGGTGGAGGGCGAACGTGCGGCCGAGGCTTGTCATCAGGTCCGCGACACCATCCCCGTCGAGGTCGACGAGCCGGCTGTCACGGCGGGCGAGGGCGGCGGCCGGTGAGCGCCGCCACTGCACGGGCTGGCCGAAGCCGCCGCCCGGCGTGAGCGGGTAGTAGCCGGGCAACGGACGGTCGGCGACGACCAGGTCGGCGGTGCCGTTGCCGTTCATGTCGGCGAACGCGACCGCCGCGCGGTCGAGCCGGTACGGTGCGGGCATCCTCGTCAGTGTGCGGGCCTCGCCCCAGGTGCAGTCGCCCTTGTTGGGCCACAGGCGCGGCAGACCGCCGCCGAGGTCGAGGAGGTCGGGCAGGCCGTCGCCGTCCCAGTCGACGAGCTCGACCCTGCGCGAGGCGAGGTTCGGCGGCACCGCTCCGGTGAAGCGCTTCAGCGTGGCGGTACCACGGGTCGCGTAACGGAACGTCAGCGGCCGGCCCTCCAGGGTGCCGCCGTCCTCGGAGTGTCCGACGGTGGTGACAGTCGCCAGGTGGGAGCGGCCTTGTCCGTCCGCGTCGTCGTAGGTGAACCGCCATGACCGCACGAGCGGCTGAGGGATGTCGTCGACGGTCAGGTCCACCGTGCTCGCGCGGCGATTCGTGGCGACCAGGAAGCCGTACCTCCCGTCCAGCAGCCGGTCCTCGCGGTCTTCATAGGTGAAGGTGAGGGTGTAGGAGCCCCAGCGGACCGTCCGCAGGTAGCGCTGCGGGCCGTCCGGCTCCCAGGTGAAGGCGACGGTGTTGCCGAAGGCGTCGGTGAGCGATTCCAGCAGCCAGGCGCCGACACGTTCGGTTCCGTCCGAGGTGTCCGCGATGCGCGCGGCCGGGTCGAACCCGAGACGGTGGACGCGGTCGCTGGTGTCGGTGACCGTCCAGCCCTCACCCTGACGCTCGATCAGCCAGTGAACAGTGTCGACCAGCGGACGGTACCGGTCACCGCTGAGGGCGACGAGGTTCTCCACCCCGGGGATCGCGAACTCGTCGTTCTCGGTGTACTCGGGGAGGCGCCCTTCGGTCCGCCGTGTCACGGCGAGCAGGCCCAGACCCCAGCCCATCCCGAACACCCCGTCGCCGCCGCCGCTGTGATACCGCAGCGCCAGTTCCGGTCGGACTCCTCCCGGACCGGCCGGCAGTTCGAAGGGAACGCTGAAGCCCGCCGTGCCCGTATTGAGGTCGATGTCGATGGTCGTGCCGAGGCCCTGGACAGCGCCCCCGCCCTTGGGCAGGGAGATCACCTGCTCGTCGACGCCGCTCGTGCGCTCCATGCCGCCCCCTCAGCCGCGCGGGGTGAAGGAGTAGCCGAGGACGAGGGCGAGGTTGGTGATCCCGCTCAGGTCCAGTCGGCCGTCCCGGACGAGTGCGGGATTGTCGCCGGCGTCCACGCCGAGTTGGTAGGTGCCCAGGGCGCTCCCGGTCGCCAGTGGTGTCCAGGGGCTGCCGGTGGTTGCCGAGCTGGCCGATCCCTGGGTGTCCGTGGTCGCCTTCAGGGCCGCGGCCGGTGTGGCCGGCGTCGCGAGCGACACGGTGATGCCGCCGGGCGACGCGGGCGCCGAGGTGCCGACGACCACGCCCACGCTGGTGAGCGTCGGCGCTGTCTCGTTCGTGCGGAAGTCCGCGGCGGCCAGCGTCAGCTGCAACGTTCCGGTCTCCCGGAATCGGAAGAAGAGGTCGGGATACAGCCAGCGCAGCGGTATCCCGCGCTGCCGTTCGGCCACGCCGGGGAGGCCGCGCAGCCCGCTCAGCACGCGCGAGGCCAGATCCGGATCGAAGCGGGCGTCGTAGGTGAAGGTCAACCGCACGTCCAGCAGTGCGCCGAAGTCGATGTCGTTGACCTCTCGGGGAATGTCCAGCCGCCATGACGACAGGACGCCGGCGCCGGCGAAGATGCCGCCCATCCGTTGGTCCGGCGGCGCGGTGAGGTTGTCGGAACGTGCTGAGAAGTCCGACAGCACCAGTGTCTCCCGCGGCTGGACGCGGTGTTTCAGCCCGCTGCTCGCAGGGTCGTCCCACAGCGCGGCCGGGGTGCGGTAGGAGGAGATCCCGCTGTTGGTCAGCGTTCCGGACAGCCCGGTGACCGGTACGACTCCGACCACCTCGGCCTCCACCGAACGGATCCGGCCTGCGTACGTGCCCGGGTAGGCGCTGTCGAAGTCGTCGGCGCGGGTCTCGAAGCTCATGGAGCCCGTCCTGCGGAACTCCGTTTCGAACAGCCAGCCGTACCGTTCTGCCAGCGAGATCGTCTGCTTGACCGGCTGCGGTTTGCCGCGCGTGGCCGTGACCAGGTCGTAGGTGAAGCTCTGGATGTCGGCCATCAGAGCGTCCGCTCCGAGCAGGCCCTTCACCTCGTCAGCTGTGTAGCCGGCCTTGATCAGGGCCAGTTGCTGGTCGGTCTCGAAGTTGTAGGCGCTCTGCATCAGCTTGGCGATCTTCAAAGCCATGCCCAGGTAGCGCTGGTAGAGACGCATCATCTCCTGGCCCATGGCGTGCCACACGTCGGGGGTGAACGTCTGCGCGTCAAAGGCTTCGACAGTGGCGGCCGCTTGCGCCGCCCGTAGTTCGGCGACCGCGTTCGCGGCCTGCGCGGCGGTGACCCGGGCGTCGGCCGCGGCCAGTTCGGCCTTCGCCTGTGCGGCGGCCGCCTCCATCTCGGCCTGTGTGCGGCGCATCGAGTCGACCTCGTACTGCCGGTTCAGGCGTGAGGCAGTGAGCTGCTCGGATGCGGCCAACGTGCCGCGGCTGCCGGTCAGGCTGTAGGAGCCGGACAGCATCTGGTCGGCGTAGGCGTTGAGCGTCTCCGAGTCGCCGTCGTCGCCGCCGCTGAGCTGGGACTGCAACGCCTGGTGCACGATCGCGTCCGCGGACACGGCGGCGTACTCGTCGGCGTTCGCCTTGGCGTCGGCGGCCCGGGTGTCCGCCAGGTCCGCTCCGGCCTGGTAAGCGTCGCGCTCGGCCGCGGCGGCAGCGACCTGCGCCGCGGCCGCCGAGGACTCGGCCTGCGCCTGGGCGACCCGCTGGGACAGCTCCATTCGGGTCAGTTGACCCTGGTCGGCCCGGTCCCAGAAGCTGATCACGTCCCGCTCGGCGGAGATCGCGAGTTGTGCGAAGCCGACCGCCACCTGCTGAAGGTAGTCGAAGGTCCAGATCGGCACGGTCGGGTGCCAGTGGCCCCAGAAGTCCAGACCGGCTCCGATCTGGACCAGGCGTTGGTGTACTTCGAACACGAGGGCGGCGAGGACCGGGTCGACACCAAGGCTGGTGATCTTCGAGGTGTCGGCCATCACGGCGTCCAGCACGCTGATGAGCTTCCAGGCCATGTCGGCGGGCCCGGCCAGCGACGCCGTCACGAACAGCGGGCTGTCCGCGGGCGCGGTGCCGTCGAGGGTCAGCACTCGCTCATAGACGGGTAGGGCTGAGGCCGCGTCGTCGTCGCGGTACAGCTGGTTGCCCCAGTCCAGGTAGAGGGTCGCGAGCCGCAGCCAGACATATGGCGCCTCGATCGCGGTGTTCAGATACGGGTAGGAACTCGCGGTCAGATACAGCTGCTCGGCCCGCTCCCAGTCCTGCAGCGCGTGGTAGCACTCGGCCAGAGCGAGCGGGATCACGTAGAAGTACAGGTGGGGCAGGGAAATGCTGAAATCGCTGGGCACCTGCGGGTGCGAGACGAGGTCGGTCAAGACCTCCATGGAGACCCGCCGCGCATAGACGGCCTCGGACACCTGGTCGATCGGGGGCGCATCGCCCGCCTGCCAGCCCACGACCCACTGATTGTCCTGCTCATCGAGGACCAGCGCGAGATTGCGGTCAACGGTCGCGGCAGGCGGCAGCGTGACAGGCGGCGGTGGTGCGGCCTCAGCGGTGGCGACCAGTTCGCCGAGCGCCTCGGTGATGCTGTCGGCGCCGCTGTCGGCGGGGACGCTCCCGGCCGAGTGGATTCCCACATCCTGGGGCAACTGGTCCGCCAGGAGGAGCCGGGTGACCTCGGGGCTGGTCTGCTCCGCGCGTCGCAGGTGGAACGCCGCCGCTGCCTCGTTGCCCAGCCCCCGCATGGTCCGGTACATCGTCACATCGGCGGCGGCCTGCAGGCCGGGGCCAGAAAACTGCGCTGAGGTCAGCCCCGCGGCCGAAAGCCGACTGGTCTGCGACAGCAGTTCGGGGTCGACGGTCACCCGCGGCTGGATCCCCGACCGCGGACCGGATACCGGCAGCACATTGGCCCACTCAACGGCGGCGGACAACAGCGGTGGCAGCAGGTCGGGGTGACGCGGCAGCAGGTCGATCTCCCGCAGCACCCCCAGATGCACCCCCACGTCCAGGTGGCCGTAGATGAGCGCCTGCGCGGTCCGGTATCCGTCGATCGCCTCCTGGTACCGGCGGGAGGTGTAGGCGTTGTTGGCCGCCAGCATCGCCGCCTCGACCGACCGCAGGTAGGCCGATTCCGCGGTACCGGCAGCTCCGTCCGCGGTGAAAACGCTGACGAAGTGCCGTAGCGAGTAGGAAATGAGTTCACGCGTCACGCTCGCCCCCTCGAGGTGGGCCGACAGCGTGGCCCACACTTGGACGTTCACGAACTGCTGGTTGATGGTAAATGTCCCGCGCCCCTGTTCGGGTCTTCTTGGTGCAAGTCCCATCCTGGTGATCGGTCCGGGAGGCAGCGCAAGGAGATCGCCGAGCTTGAGATGGAGCTTCCCCGTCAGGATGTCAAGCCGAGGCGGTGACAGGGGGTGGTGTGTGATAGAACTCTCCGTCACGGATCATGGCCCATAGGACGTTGATGCGACGACGGGCGAGGGCCAGGATGGCCTGCTTGTGTCCCTTTCCCTCGCTTCGTTTGCGGTCGTAGTACGTCTTCGAAGGCGTCCATGTCGCCACCGTTCGCGGCGACGAACTCAGCGCCGAGCTTGGGCCCCACCCCGGCAGGCTGCTGATCACCTGGTGGCTCAAGCCGGTGTTCCAGGAAGCGGCGACGCCACTTGGAGACCATGTCCCGTGAGAGCCGGCCGAGGCGCGACTACCTCGCCGAGCTGCTCGGCATGCGCTGGGACACCTTGGGGGGAAGCAGTTCGTCGCTCGCCGCGCCCGGTGGCGGCGATGCCTGACGCGCCTCTGCGTGGCCCAGCGGTTCCCGCACCGCCGGGCCACGCGCTGTCAGGCGAGGCCGATCTGCTGGTAGAAGGTCAGGTTGTCCCAGAAGAGGAACTCCTCGTCCATCACTCCGTCCTTGTTCCAGATGCCGACCGTGGCCATGTTGACGGAGAACTTCTTGCCCGTCGGCTGGATGAAGCCGCCCTTGCCGTCCGGCATGGGACGTGTGAAGGTGCCCTGCATGACGCCGGTCACCGAGGTCAGGTTGTCCTTGGCGATGCGGATCGGGTGCTCGGTGATGCGCGTGTCCGGTGCCCAGACGAACTGGCCCTTCATGTCGGCGATGTGCCGGTCGATGCCGTCCGTGTAGTGGCCGTCGGGCCAGTGGACGCGGATGTTCTGTGCGTGGCTCTCAGCGATCCGGTCCCACTGCTGGTGGGAGTAGACGACGAAGTCCAGCTCGTCGAAGACCTCCAGGTTCTTGCGCTCCGCATGGGTCAGGGTGGTCGGCCAGAGGGACTCGGTCTGCGGGGTGGAGGCCGGGTCGCCGAGCATTTCCCGGTTGTCCGTGGCCGCGGCTGCCAGGTCGGTTCCGCTGGTTACCGCGGTGATGGCGAGGGCGCCCAGGGCAGCGGCGCCTCCGCCTCGGAGGACGTTGCGGCGGTTGATCATATCGATTCCTTGTCTACAAGATCACGCTGGGGAGAGAGGGAGAGAGGGAGAGGCTTAGAAGGCGTGGGGGCCGAAGCGGCCCCAGGCGACGACTGCGGCGAGGGCCAGGAGGACCAGGTTGACGCCGATCATCTGGTTCTCCTTGCGGCGGGCGTGGACGACCGCGGCGCCGACCATGGTGGCCGCCAGGCCCAGGGCGGCCCAGGGCACCAGGCCCGGTGCGATGTTCACCGCGGCGGGCAGTACAAGGCCGACGGCGCCGAGGGCCTCGGCCGCGCCGATCGCCTTGATCGCGCCGGAGGGGAAGTCTTTGGCCCAGGCCATGCCTGAGGCGGCCAGCTTCTCGCGTGGCTGGCTGAGCTTCATCAGCCCGGCCATCAGGAACAGGAGCGCGAGGACGCTGGCAGTGATCCACAAAGCGGTGTTCATCAGGGAATTCCTCATACGGTGACTTGAACCTTCAAGTTGAAGTTAACCCGACACGCTTGAAGCGTCAAGTGAAGCTGTTAGATTTGACTTGAAGGATCAAGCTAGGATGAGGTCATGGATACGCATGAACCCCGCTGGCTGAACGCCGAGGAGAGGCAGACCTGGCTCTCCCTGACCGCCATGGTGATCAACCTGTCGAACGCGCTGGACACCCAGCTGCAGCGCGACGCCGACATCAGCCACTTCGAGTACCAGGTCCTCGCCACACTGTCCGAGGCCGCCGAACGCACCATGCGCATGAGTGACCTGGCGATCCTCACCAACGGCTCGCTCTCCCGCCTGTCCCACGTGGTCAAGCGCCTGGAGAAGCAAGGCTGGGTGCGCCGCACCCCCGATCCGGACAACGGCCGCTACACCCTGGCCATCCTCACCGAAACGGGCTGGGAAAAAGTCGTCGCCACCGCCCCGGGCCATGTCGACGAGGTCCGCCGCCTCGTCTTCGACCCGCTCACCCAGGCCCAGCAGCGCACCCTGCGCACCATCGGCCACCGCGTCAACCAGGCCATCGACCCCACCGACACCCACCTGGACTGACGATGCGCCTCACCCATCACTCCGGCCCGCCCCGCAGAAGGCTCACCGTGTCCTCGATACTCCATCCCACCGTGCCCGCCGGCGCCTACGACGACTTCCTGCCCGACGCCCTACGCCGGGCCCGCGCACAGCGCGACTGGACCCGCGCCGACGGTCCCCTGCCCGCCCTCTACCTCAGCCACGGCGCCCCGCCACTGCTCGACGACGGCCCCTGGATGCGCCAGCTCCTGGACTGGGCCCAAAGCCTGCCCAAACCCAGGGCCGTCCTGATCGTCTCCGCCCACTGGGAGCACGCGCCGCTGTCCCTGTCGGCGCCCGCCGCCCACACGCCGCTGGTCTACGACTTCGCCGGATTCCACCCCCGATACCACCAGCTGCGCTACGACACCCCCGACGCGAGCGCGCTGGCCCGACGGGTGGCGGCGATGATGCCGCACGACGAGCCCGTCCACCAGCACCCGAGCCGCGGCCTGGACCACGGCGCCTGGCTCCCGCTGATGGCCATGTTCCCGCTCGCAGACATCCCCGTACTCCAGCTGTCCATGCCCACCCACGACCCCGCCCGACTGCTGGAACTCGGCACCCGCCTGGCCCCCCTGCGCGAGGAAGGAACCCTCGTCATCGGCTCCGGGTTCATGACCCACGGCATCCACGCGATCACCCCCGACATGCTCCACAAGGGCACCGTCCCCTCCTGGTCCTCCGACTTCGACACCTGGGCCGCCGACGCCCTGGCCCGCGGCGACGTCGACGAACTCGCCGCCTGGCGCGACCGCGCGCCCGGCATGCCCCACGCCCACCCCACCCCCGACCACTACACCCCGCTGTTCATCACCCTCGGCGCCGGCGGCGAGCCCGAACGACCCGTGAGGACCGTCATCGACGGCTACGTCCTCGGCTTCGCCAAACGCTCCTTCCAGACCGCCTAATACGCCAGCGGGACTTCGCTGTCTGACCTGCGGGTTTTGAGCGTGTTGCCGAGCAGTGGGACCTGGAACTGGACGATCTCTTCGTGAACATCGGCCATCGCTTCGGCCGGGTGGAACTACGCCGCCGCTTGAGCTACTGAAGTATCGCGGGCGTAAGGGTGATGGCCTTCTCGGGAACCCGTCGTGTGCCTCGCCTGACCGGCCTGCCTGGAGGACGACCAAGGTCACGTCACGAGAGCCAAACTCCTCAAACGCATGGGCTTCGGCCGCGCGCACCTCCCACTCCTCCGTAAACGCATCCTTCACAGCCCATGACCGCGCATCGGTCAGCATGCGGGCCCGCTGACGTCGCCGGGCCGTGCGTGCCGCCGGGTGTAGACCTACTGGGGCTCTGGACGGTTGCTGCTCCACGTCGGCTGCATCACCGCCCGAGGTCCGTTACGTTGGTAAAGCACCTGGCCAGAGGGGGGTAACAAGCCGCAATCCACCGAGGACGTTCCATGACCGGCTTGATCGTCGTCTTGCTGTTGGTGGTCGTGGCCACAGCCGTGGCGAGCGGTGCCCGGCGCTGGAGCCTGCCCGCCCCCTCGCTCCTTGTGGTGGTGGGTCTGGTCGTGGGGCTGATGCCCTGGGTTCCCGAGGTGCGCCTGCCGCCTCACGTGATCAACGTGCTGGTGCTGCCACCGCTGCTCTACGCCTCGGCCGGGGAAATCTCCGTCCGCGACCTGCGCACCGTGTGGCGGCCTGTGACCGGCCTGGTCTTCGGCCTGGTCCTCGCCTCGGCCATCACCGTCGGGTACGTGGCCCGCGCGATCACCCCGCTCACGGCCGCGACCGCGTTCATCCTCGGCTCTGTCCTGGCCAGCACCGACCCCGTGGCCGTGACCGCGCTCGGCCGGCGCCTGTCTCTCCCACCGCGCGTGCAGGCCATGGTGCAGGCAGAAAGCCTGTTCAACGATGCCACCTCACTGGTCCTGTACAAGGTCGCCGTGGCCACCGCGGTGTCCGGCAGCGCCATCAGCGTGCCCGGGACCGTAGAAGAGTTTCTGATCCTTGCAGGCGGAGGGGCCCTCATCGGGGCGGCGGTCGCCGCAGTGGTGACCCTGATCCACAGGCGGACCGATGACCCCATGCTGGAGACCGTCATCGCGTTGGTCGCTCCATACGCCTCCTACGTCATCGCGGAGCAATCGCACACCTCCGGCGTGACCGCCGTCATTGTGGCCGGGGTCGTCCTCGGCAGCACCGGCCACAAGCTCAGCAACGCCCCCGTCCGCCTCCAGGTCCACGCCGTCTACGACACCTTGACGTTTCTGCTGGAGAGCGTCGTCTTCGCCCTGATCGGCCTCGAGCTCCCTTGGGCGGTCCGTCATCTCGCGCGCGACGAGCACGGCTGGCCGCTGTGGGTGCCGGTGATCGCCTTCACTCTGCTGGCGATCCGCCTGCTGTGGATCTTCCCGCTGTCCGCCCTGATCCACCACCGGCACATGGAAGGCGACAACCGCCTCTCCTGGCGCGTTCCGGCCGTCCTGTCCTGGGCGGGCACCCGAGGTGTCATGCCGCTGGCAGCCGCGCTCTCCATCCCCCTGGTCACCCACACAGGGGCGCCGCTGCCGCACCGGGCGCTCGTTCTCACACTCACCACCGGGACCGTCGCGCTCACTCTCATCTTCCAGGGTTTCACCCTGGCCCCTGTCGTCCGCCGCTCCGGCATCGCTCTGGAACCGGAGCACACCGCCCGCGAGGAGGCCCGGACCCGCCGACACATTGCCAACGCCGCTCTCGACGAGCTCAAACTGCTGGGCGATCTAGATCAGCTCGCTGATCTGGGTACCGCCGCCGAGGCCGCCTTGATACAGGCCCGTCGTCATCTGGAAGCGCGCATCCACCAGGTTGAGGACGCCCACTACAGCGACCCGGACGCCCGTCCTGCCGACGCCTACCGCGAGATACGCCGGACACTCATCGCCATCGAGGTGGCCGAGCTCCAGCGCCTCTACGAAGCGAACAAGATCAGCAACGCCACCCGGCGCCGGATCCAACACGAACTCGACCTCGAAGAAGCCAGCCTCCGCCCCCGCGACTGACTGCCGGCTTCGGTAACCCCACTGACTTGAGTTCAGTTGTCCAGGTGGAGCCGCCCTTACGCCACCACACTCGTATCGTCAGCCGTCAACTCGCCCCTCGGACAGGGGATGGGCCCGCCCGCGTGGACACCGAGGCTGGGCCGCTGCCGGCGAGGCCGTTGCGCAGGGCCGTGCGCGTGCCGTATCCGACGCCGAAGACCCGGCTGCCGGGGCACGCCCCGCCGACCGTCTTGAGCCGAAGCGCGTTGGTTGTCACATAGGCAGGCTCGTTGTCACCTGCGGGCAGAGCGGGTGCGCTCCGTATCAGGTGATCATCAGGTGATCCCCGAGCGGATCTCCTCTCCGTGGAGCGGCGGAGCGCCGATGCGGCGGCCTCGCACCCGCTGGCTGAACGTGCGCCCGCCGCGGATCCTGCTTCGGTTTAGCGGCGTTCGCGGGGGACCCGCCCCGGGGACGGGCGGTTCACGGGGGCGGGGTGTAGCCGCGGGTGCGGACGAGGTCGTGGGTGAGTTCGGTGAAGGCGCGGGTGGCGGCGCTGCGGTAGGCGCCCTCGCGGTGCAGGAGGGTGACGGTGCGGGACGGTAGGGGCGGGTCGAGGGGGACGGGGGTGAGGTGGGGGTGGTCGTGGGTGATGGCGTCGGGCAGGACGGTGGCCAGCGGGGTGCGCTGGACGATTTCGGTGAGGGCCTGGATGGAGTTGGCTTCGACCGTGATGCGGGGGGCAGTCCGGTGGCGGGCGAAGTAGGCGTCGATGTGGTTGCGGGTGGCGAAGTCGCCGCTGAGCAAGGCGAGTTGCTCGCTGTTGAGGGTGCGGACCGGTAGGGGGTCCGGCATCGCCTGGGCGCGCGGGGTGCCGGTGACGAGGCTGAGGGTCTCGGTGAACAGGGCGGCGGCGGTGACGCCGGGCAGGTGGGGGCCGGCGAAGGCGATGCCGAGGTCGAGGTCGTCGGCGAGTAGGGCTGCTTCGATGCGGTCCTGGGTCATCTCCGCCAGGGTGAGGCTGATGCCGGGGTGGCGGCTGTGGAGCTCGGCGGTGAGCGGGCCTACGAGGTAGGCGGTGAAGGTGGGGGTGACGCCCAGGCGCAGGTGGCCACGGGAGAGGTCCTGGACGTCGTGGACAGCTCGTTCGGCGGCGGCCAGGTCGCGCAGTGCGCGCCGGGCGTGGTCGGTGTAGACGGCACCGGCGTCGGTGAGCCGCACGGTCCGGCCGGTGCGGTCCAGCAGCTGCACGCCGAGGGTCCGCTCCAGCTGCTTGATCTGCTGGGAGAGCGTGGGCTGCGAGATGTGCAGTTCCTCGGCGGCCCGGGTGAAGTTGCCGTGTTCGGCCACGGCGAGCAGATAGCGCAGGTGACGCAGTTCGAGAACAGCCATGGGATCAACTATAGATGCGGACGATAGCTTTCATGGATAACAGCTCTTGGACACTATAGATACAGGTCATGCATGGTGGATCTCACCAGCCCGCAGGGGCGGATCACCACCCGAAGGGAGTGACCATGCAGGACCTCACTCAGGGCGTCACCCGTTTCCAGAGGGACGTCTTCCCGGCCAAGGCGGAGCTCTTCGCCCATCTGGCCACGCATCACACGCCGCACACGCTCTTCATCAGCTGCTCCGACGCCCGCGTCGTCCCCGAGCTGATCACCGGCACCGAGCCGGGTGACCTGTTCGTCATCCGTACCGCCGGCAACCTGGTGCCCGTCTACAGCCCCGAAGCCGACGGGGTGGCGGCGAGCGTCGAGTACGCCGTCGCGGCACTGGGTGTGAAGGACATCGTCGTCTGCGGCCACTCGGCATGCGGCGCGATGACCGCACTTGCCGAGGGCCACGACCTCGGCGGTGCCCCGGCGGTCGCCGCCTGGCTGCGGCACGCGGACGCCACCCAGGCCAGCGCCACTGCCGCCGGTGGCGTTCCCGCCCTGGTGCGGCGGAACGTGCTCGTCCAGCTGGCGAACCTGGCCACCCATCCCTCGGTCGCCCGCGCCCTGGCGGAGGGGAAGGCCGCCCTGCACGGCTGGGTCTACGACATCCCCACCGGTCGCGTCGAGAACCTGACCGCCGCAGGCCCCGCGCTCGCGGCCTGACCCTCCCGGCTTCGGTTTCCCGCCCGCGACAGCCTGCCGGGAACCCCGCATCCACTCCCACCCACTCGCCACTCCACCCCCACCCCCTGCTCATGAAGTGGCCCACCTGAGAAAAGGACGTACCGATCATGGTGCACGCACAGTTCGACCCGACCGCTCGCGAGGCCTTGGCCGCCGCCGCCGTGGAGGCCAAGACCCGTAAGAACCTCTCCTGGAAGCAGATCGCCGACGCCTCCGGCCTGTCGGTGGCCTTCACCACCGCCGCCGTCCTCGGCCAGCACCCCCTGCCGGAGGACTCCGCCAAGGCCGTTGCCGAATTGCTGGGCCTGGACGAGGACGCGGCGATGCTGCTGCAGACCATCCCGGTCCGTGGCTCGATGCCGAACCGGATCCCGACCGACCCGACCATGTACCGCTTCTACGAGATGCTCCAGGTCTACGGCACGACCCTCAAGGCCCTGGTCCACGAGGAGTTCGGTGACGGCATCATCTCCGCGATCAACTTCAAGCTCGACGTGAAGAAGGTCGCCGACCCCGAGGGCGGCGAGCGCGCCGTCATCACCCTGGACGGCAAGTACCTGCCGACCAAGCCCTTCTGACGATCCGGCACCGAGACGGCGTCACAGAAGGGCGGCAACGGGGCGGGCCGGAAGCAGCCTTCCGGCCCGGCCCGCCCCCGTTCCCCGAGCCCCGCAGCCGCCTGCCGGCGTCCTTGCCTCGCTAACCCCCGAAGGACCTCCATGGACTTCGTCCAGCGCACCATCGACATCGCCCGCCAGCACGTCGCCGAGGGCGGCCGACCCTTCGCGACCGTCATCGTCAAGGACGGCGAGATCCTCGCCGAGAGCCCCAACAAGGTCGCCCAGAGCGGCGACCCCACCGCCCACGCGGAAATCCTCGCCATCCGCGATGCCTGCACCAAGCTGGGCACCGAGCATCTGACCGGCACCACCATCTACGTCCTCGCCCACCCCTGCCCGATGTGCCTGGGCTCGCTGTACTACTGCTCGCCGGACGAGGTCGTCTTCCTCACCACCCGCGACGCCTACGAGCCCCACTACGTCGACGACCGCAAGTACTTCGAACTCGCCACCTTCTACGACGAGATCGCCAAGCCCTGGCAGGAGCGCCGGATGCCGATGCGCTACGAGGCGCGCGAGGACGCCGTCGAGGTGTACCGGTTCTGGCAGGAGCGCAACGGCGGCGAGCACCGCGTGGCGGGTGCCCCCACCGCCGCATGACCCAGGTGATCGAGAAGGCGGCCTGGGTCCGGGCCTTGACCCCGAATCCTGGACATGGGTTATGCGGTTGATGACGGCGTGGGTGTTGTAGCGGTGCAGCCAGCGGAACGCGTCGAGACAGGCCTCGCGCTCGTTGGGCCAGCTGTTCCGGCCCTGGAGCGATTCGCGTTTGAACGTTGCGTCGAAGGACTCGGCGAGCGCGTCGGTGACGAGGTCGGTTCGCATGTGATCCGCGATCGCCCATCCGGTCAGGCGGCGAACACGAGGGGGCTTGACCCCAAAATACTAAGCGCGCATACTACTTGCATGATGACTCTCGGAACCGCCCAGATCTCCGCCGCCGCCGCCCCCGCCGCCTTCTTCGCCCACTGGGCCGACACGGCCACCTGGCCCGAGTGGAGCGCCGACACCGATTGGGTCCGCCTCGACGGGCCGTTCGCACAGGGGACCACTGGGGTGCTCAAGCCGAAGGGCGGCCCCAAGACCAAGTTCGTCATCACCGTGCTGACCGAGCGCGAGTTCACCGACGTGTCGCAGCTACCCGGCGCCAAGCTGACCTTCCGCCACCAGGTGGACGTCGACGAGACCGGCGCGACGGTCGTCCGGGTGACCGCGAGTATGACCGGCCCGATGGCGTGGATGTGGAACAAGATCCTCGGCAAGGGGATCGCCACCACCGTCCCGCGCGACCTCAACGGGCTCAAGGCCGCCGTCGAGGCGAAGGCCGAGGTCGCGGCGTGAAGTACTGGCTCGGAGTCGTCTGCCGCGAGCACGTCCAACGCGGCAGGCGGCTGGGCATCGCCCAGCTCGGACATGGCAAGAGGCCCCCACTTGCGCGACTGAGCGCCGGGGACTGGCTGATCTACTACTCGCCGCGCGCCCGCCTGCGCGACGGCGACCCGCTCCGGGCGTTCACGGCACTTGCCGAGGTCGCCGACGAGACGATCTGGCAGGCCGACGAAGGCGACTTCAAGCCCTGGCGGCGCCGCATGCACTACCACGCCACCACCGACACGCCGATTGCCGACCTGCGCCATTCCCTGGACCTCACGGCCGACCCGAACTGGGGCTACCAGCTGCGCCGTGGTCTGATCGAGCTGAGCGAGGGCGACTTCACCCTCATCCGAGCGGCCATGAGCGGTAGGGCGATGTCGACCGGGTCGACGATGTCCACCGTGCCCCAGGAAGGACTCTTCGCCTATGACCGGACGTGAACTGGCCACATCCTTCGACGACGCCGAGGAGAGCCCGGGATTGCTGCTCTGGCAGATCACCAATCGCTGGCAGGCCGCCCAGCGGGCGGTTCTCAAGCCGTACGGCCTCACCCACGTCCAGTTCGTCCTGCTGGCCGCCCTCACCTGGCTCGGCAGCGACGGCCCCATCACGCAGAAGCAGTTGGCCGACCACACAGCGACCGACCCGATGATGACCTCGCAGGTGCTGCGCACCCTGGAGGCGGGCGGCCTGGTCGAACGTCTCCCTCACCCGACCGACAGGCGCGCCCGGGCCCTCCAGGTGACCCCGGCGGGCCGCGACCTGGCCAACCGGACGGTCGGCGTGGTGGAGGAGTGCGACCGCCGCTTTTTCGATCCGTTGGGCGAACTCGCCACGCCGTTCACCCGCTCGCTCCAGCGCCTCAAGGCCGGCGGCGACGCGGCGCGCTGACCCGCGTCAGCTACGCACCAGCCACCTTCTGGCATGGATCTGGGGCTTGACGCAAGGCCGGGTAGTTAGCGTATTTCCGCTGGTGGCAAGAGGGCTGAGCGAGTTCTCGGGCTGCTGTAGGTGGCGGGGCCGGTCTTGGTGATGAGTCCGTTTACGGCCCATCTGTCGAGCTGTCGGTACATCGTGCTGAGGGTGATGTCGCCGAGGTGGCGGGCGAGGTCGCGAGTGTGCCACTGGCGGTCGGGTTCTGCGTGAAGGAGGTCCAGGACGCGCTGTCTGCGCCGGTCGGCGGCCGGTGTGTGCCGATCGTCGTGCGAGACGGTGGGCAGGTCGGGATCGGGTTCGAGGATGGTGACGTCGAGGTCGGTGACCAGGCGGCTTGTGTCGGGGCGGCCGTCGTCTTGGCGTTCGGCGTACCGGGAGACCGATGACCTGACTTTTCGGGTGCTGATGCGGGGGCGCCGGTGCGGGAGGAGCCCGGCCAGGACCCGGTTGCCGATGACGCCGGTGGTGCGGGTGCCCAGGGCGCCGGGCTTGATGACGTCGGCGGCCTGGACCACGAGGTCGCGGGCGGTCTGGATGGCTATGGTGAAGCCGCAGCGGTCCGGGTCGGTGCCCGGCCGGGACTCGGCAGCCTCCACCATCACGGTCCGAAGTGCCTGGTAGAGGGCGAGCAGGGCCCACATCTCCTGCTCGACCCCGACCGGGTCGCCTGAACGCAGGACCCGACCGTCTGTGATCGTGTGACGCAGAGCAAAGTACGCCGACTCGTGCTCCCACCGCTGGTGGTAAAGGGCAACGAGGGTCGGGGCGGGGTAACGACGAGCATCGGTCAGCGTCGTGACCAGCCGGTAGGAGTTGGTGAACGAGCAGTCGTCATAGGTCACGGTGATCTGCGCTTCCACGACGCGTACCGGGACGGTGCCGATGACCGAGAGGTAGGAGCCATCGGTGAGTCGGCTCAGGACCGGGGTGCGTCGGTTGACGCGCAGCCGGCCCAGGAACCTGGCTCCGGTGTCGTGCACGGCGGCGAGGAAGGCGTTGGCGTCGAAGCCCTTGTCCCACTGGACCAGCATGCCGGGGCTCAGGTGGTGCAGGAGCCTGCGAGCGTAGGAGGTCTCCCCGTCGCTGGGAGTGCCGAACACAGCGCCGATCAGGGCACGGGTGCCGGTCTCCACCAGGGTCATCAGTTCCAGCATCGGATACCCGCCACGGCTGCCGGGTCCGAACCACTCCACGTTGCGCTCGGTATCGGGGAGCTTGATCGAGCTGCAGCCGTCGAAGGAGACGATCCGGAATGGCCCGAACCGCACTCCGGGAGTCACCGGCTGGGCGAGCGGGCCGGCCAGGGTCTCGAACACGCGCTTCATCGGTTCTGCACCGAGCCGTCTGCGCAGGTCACGTAAGGCTTTCGCAGTTGGCTCCGCGACCTCGATCCCGACGCCCGTAAGGGCTGCGGTCAGCTTGTGCCAGACCAGCCGGTAGCCGACCTCCGGGAACAGGCACATCGCGAGAAGGAAGTAGACCCCGACCCGCGAGGGCAGATCCCGTAACCGGCGCTGCACGCAACGGGTTTCATCCAGAACGGCATCGACGAGGTCGAACGGTATGACCTGCGTCAACTCGCCCAGATGACCGGGCGCGAACCGGCCCTCGGCCACGGTGAACTCACGGGTGACCCTCGCCAGAGCGGGTGGCAAGGCACAATGACGCGTGGGCAACGGGGCTCCTCAACGGTCGGAAGTCTTGGCGGACTGCCTGACCAACGCGGCCCCGTTGCCCGCGTTCCTACCCGACACCGAACTCCCTTGCCACCAGCGGAAATACGCTAACTACCCGGCCTTGGGGCACGGCCCGATGCATGGAATGCGGGGTGGTTCTCGTTTTGGTGTCCGGGGTGGTGGATGTGGTGGGGGTGGTTGGTCGGTGGTTGAGAATCGGCTGGTCGGCGAGGTGGGGACGCCAATTGGGTCGGGCTCCCTTTCTTGATCGGTCGTTTGGGGTGTGTGTGCCCGTCCTGGTGGGGGAGTGTGGGGTGGGTTCGGTCGGTGCTGCGGTGGATGCCGGGGTGTTGCGGCCGGTGGTGGTACGGCGGTTGCTGGCGCTGCAGGACCGGGGAGAGTTGACGGCTGGTCATCGGCGGGTGGCTGCCGGGGTGCTGGGGGGTGTGGGAGCGGGCGGTGCGCTGGTGGCTTGTGGCAGCGGGGAGGGCCGCTTGGGGCGGGCCGGGCGGCGGCGGTTCACTCTCACGTGCAGCAGCGCGCCGTGCGCGGTCGAGACCGCCGGTCGGTTGTCACGGTGTGCGGTCCGGCGCTGGTGGAATGGGCCCGCCCTTGTAGGGCGTGAAGCCGCGGGGTTCGTATGCGGTGCTGTGTGCAGTGATCGTGTGGAGGTGTCGCTTCCGTCTGGGCGAGTGTGTGCTGTATCCGTTGTTGATCACGGATGGGGCCTTTGAACGAGGCTTCGAAATATGGGGGGAATCGAGTGAAGAAGTGCATCGGCGCAGTGCTGGCCGCCGCGTTCGCCGTCACCGCGCTCGTCGCCGCGGGCACGGCCGTCACGGGTGCTCAGACCAGCGTCCAGGCCGGCAACGTCTCTAACCGTCCGTAGCCAAGGACGCGCAGGCGCCGGTACAGGTGCACAGCGGCGGCCCGGACCACCACCGCTCGGGCCGCCACGTGCACCTTCTACGCCCATCGGATGCCGATGGTGGAGAACGGGTCCGATGCAGGCTTGGGTGACAGGTTGACCTGCCCCACGGTTTGGGTTCCAGCTGCGGTGGCTAACTGGCGGCGGGGATGGTGTCTTGTTCGGAGAGTAGTTCGTACAAGTGCTTCGCCCGCCTCCTGCTCACCCGCCCCGGGAACCTGCGCGACAAGGACACCACACTACTGCGGGAACTCACCGAAGCCTGCCCCGAGATGGCTGAACTCGCCCGCGTCACCGGCGAGTTCGGGCGTTGTGGCCGGGCATCAAGGGGCGCCGTCGTGCGCCTCCGCTGCGAGTGCGACGCGCCGCAGCAGGTCGGAAAGGGCGCGGCGTTCGTCTTGGGTGAGGGCGCCGAGCAGCCGATATTCCTCGTGGCCGATCACGTCCATCGCACCCAGCCAGGTTGCGCGGCCGGGTTCGGTCAGTTCGACGTCGACGCGACGTCGGTCTGCCTTGGACGGTGTACGGCGCACGAAGCCGCGGCGCTCCAGGGCGTCGAGTCGGCCAGTAACCGAAGCTGGTGCGAGGTCGAGGTCGGCGGCGAGCTCGGACGGGGTCGCCCAGCCCGCGCGGGCGGCGAGCTTGTGCAGGGTGTCGAACTCGTGCCGTTCCAGTTCACAGTTGACCAGCGACCGCTCGCGGACCTTGCTCAGGTGCGAGGTGATCTTCTGCATGCGGGTCACCGCGCCCTCGATGTCCGGATCGAGATCGGGCAGCACCGTCTTCCAGCGGGTGATGTGCTCGTCCGTCCAGTCCTGCCCCGTGGGCGCGATCCGCTCCATGACTCCAGGATACGGCGTGACGCTTCAGCCTCTTATATTTCGACAGCTGATATTTCGTTGACGAAAATTCGATGCCGAAATACATTCAGCCGCATGCCACACCGACTGCTGCGCAACCGTCCTTTCCAGCTGCTCTTCCTGGGTCGATCGCTGTCCCTCGTCGGCGACGCCGTCGTGCCTGCCGCGCTCTCCCTCGCCGTGCTGCGGGCCACCGGCTCCACATCCGCCCTCGCACTCGTCCTCGGTTGCGCGATGGTCCCGCGACTTCTGCTTCTCCCCCTTGGCGGAGTCGTCGCCGACCGGTTCAATGCCCGGACCGTGGCGCTCACGACCGACCTCGTACGCGGTGCCGCACAACTCTGCATCGGCTTCCAACTCCTCGACCGTGCACCGGTGTTGTGGCAGATCGCGTTCGCCGCGGCGGTCGGCGGGGCTGCTTCCGCGTTCGCCATGCCGACCCTGCCGCGGCTGATCACCGGCACGGTGCCGGACAAGGACCGGCAAGCCGCCAACTCCGCGCTCGGCGTGGTCAGAAGCGCCACCGGCCTCGGCGGCCCGGCCCTTGCCGGCGCGCTCATCCTCGCCGCGGGACCCGGCTGGGCGTTCATCCTGGACGCCATTTCCTTCGCGGCCAGTGCATCCCTGCTCGCCGTAATCCGCATCGCGCACGTCCCAGTCGGGCACCGCCCCCTCCGCACCGACCTCGTGGAAGGCTGGCAGGAGGTCCGCAGCCGTGACTGGTACTGGACAAGCCTGATCGCGCACGCCGTCTGGAACGGCGCCGCGGCCGTGCTGACGACGCTCGGACCCGCATTGGCCGTACGGCAGTTGGGCGGTGAGCAGACCTGGGTGGAGATCCTCCAAGCCGGCGCAGTCGGACTTCTGCTCGGCTCCCTCCTAGCCGGACGCGCCCGCCCCCGCCGCCCGATCCTCGTGGCCAACCTGGGCCTCGCGACGTATGCCCTGCCCCTCGCCCTCTTCGCAGCCGGCGCCCCAGCCTTCGCCGTTATCGCCGCCTACGGCCTCGCCCTCGCCGGCCTCGGTTTCCTCAACCCTGTCTGGGAGACCTCCGTCCAGGCTGCCATCCCGCCCGGCGTGCTGGCCCGCGTCACTTCGTACGACTGGCTCCTGTCCCTGGGCGCCATGCCCCTCGGCTACGTTCTCGCCCCGCTCGCGGCGAGCGCGTGGGGCCCGCAGGCTCCGCTGTGGGCCGCAGCGGCCGCGGTGGGCGTGGCCTGCGCCGGAACCGCAGGCGTACCGGGCGTCCGCCGCTTCACGGCCACGGACAACGTGGCCAACCCCCTCACACCGGCGACCACATCCAGTGGCCATCACAGGGACGAGCACTCGGCCGAAGCGCGCACATCAACCGGTCACAGCACTAGCTAATAGGACTCCGTTAGGTCTTCCTGTCGGGCCTGTTGCAGAGCATGTCGGGCGCGTGGATGCACTTGATGTCAACCGTGTCCGGGCGAAGTTGGCCTTGTTCGTCGCCGATGTGTTCTCCTCGGTGCCGCGCAAGGACCAGCGGGCCAAGGGCGACTGTTATCTGCGGGGCCTGATGCTGGACGGCCGCCGCAGGTCCATCCAGGCCATGGCCTCGCGGCAGTCCCCGTGGGACCCGGAGCCGGTGCAGCGGCGGATCTGCGAACGCATGCTGCCGTTGATCGCGCCGAGGGCCTGGGTGATCGACGATGTGTCGGTGCCCAAGGACGGCCGGATGTCCGTCGCCGTGGCCCCGCAGTACTGCGGGGCACTGGGCAAGCGGGCGAACTGCCAGGTCGCCGTCAGTATCCATGCCGCGACCGACACCGCTTCCCGCCCACTGCAGTGGCGCCCTTTCCTGTCCAAAGAGCGGGCCTCGGACACCGATCGCCGGACCATCACCCGCGTCCCGGCCCAGGTCACACACCGCGAGAAATGGCGGCTCGCGTTAGGCATGCTCGACACCCTGGACGCCTGGGGCATGAGGCCACCGGTCGTGGCGGCCGACGCCGCCTACGGCACCAACGCACACCTACGGGCGGCACTGGCCGACCGCCACCTCGCCTACATGCTGGGCATCCGGGCCGACGTGATCGCCCACCCGTTCGACGCGTCACCTCAGGCCCCGGACCGCAACGGGGCCCCGTGCGTGTCCGCCCGGCTCAAGAACCGCCTCGCCGCCATCGAACGGGACACCCAAGTGGCCTGACCAGCAACAACAGCGCAGCCTGTCACCGGATGACAGAAATCTCCCGAAGCGGCTGCTGCCAGTCACCCAGCTCCGCAGCGAGAACCCGGCGGGCCACCCGCCGGGCCCGACTCCACCCCTCATTGACGCACAACGCGTCCGTCGTCCACCGACCAGCGTGCTCAGCACCGCTCATCTTGCTGAGAACGGCGTCGATCTCCCGCAAGTCAGGCAGGACACCGCGATCGAATTGCCCCTCCTCCACCAGGACCTCAGCCATGCCAAAAGCGTGATCGAAGTCCAGGGCGATCTCATCCGTCACCACGTCGTGCCTGGCCAGCCAGGCAACCTGGGTTTGGGCATCAGCTGCCAGCACTGTCAGCGACTCAATCAACAAGCGCCGACGGAACGAGGGATCAGGACTCTCCACAGCACGATCGTTGCACGAGTCCACCTACCCGAGCCCACGGACGAACACCAGGCTGAGCACCTCCATCTGCACTTTCGCAAGTACGCCGGCACGTGGTCCAGACACCTGGATCGGGGAAGGCGACCAGGAGCTGGACGGGCCCGACGACTACGCGCGATCACCGGCCTGGCCGTGCGGGGCGGACCAGACGGTGAGCAGGCGCAGGGCGTGGTCGGAGGGGCTGTCGGGTTCTGCGGTGTAGAGGTAGAGGGCCTGGTCTGGGTCGTCGGGGAGGGTGAGTGACTCGTAGGCGAGGGTGAGCTCGCCGACGAGGGGGTGGCGGTAGAGCTTGGTGCCGTGGGTGTACTGCAGGACGTCGTGGTCGGCCCACCACTGGCGGAAGTCCTCGTCCCGCACGGACAGCTCGCCGACCAGTTCGGCGAGGCGCGGGTCGTGCGGGTGGCGGCCCGCGTACAGGCGCAGGGCGGCCACGGAGCCGCGGGCGGCGGTGTCCCAGTCGGCGAGGAGGTCGTGGGCGGTGGGGTCGAGGAAGATGAAGCGGGCGAGGTTGCGGTCGCGGTGGGGCAGGGTGTCGAAGTCGGTGTACAGGGCCTTGGCGAGGGGGTTGGCGGCGAGGACGTCCAAGCGGTGCCCGAGGATCATCGCCGGGGTGTCGGTCAGGGCGTCCAGCACCCGCAGCAGTCCGGACCGTACCCGCTGCGGCGGCGCCGCGCGGCGGCGGCCGGAGTCCGGCCTGGGTTTGGCCAGGTCGAACAGGTGGGCGCGCTCGGCGGAGTCGAGCCGGAGTGCGCGGGCGACGGCGTCGAGTACGGCGGTGGAGGCGTTCGGGGTGCGGCCGCGTTCCAGGCGGACGTAGTAGTCGACGCTGACCCCGGCCAGCTGGGCGACCTCCTCGCGGCGCAGGCCGGGTACCCGGCGTCGGCCGGCGTGCGGACCCAGGCCCGCCTCGTCGGGTCGGATCCGTGCCCTGCGGGAGCGCAGGAAGTCCCGCAGTTCCAGGTTGGGTCCGCGCTCCGCTGACGTGCTCATTCCTTCAGGCTAGGGCAGTGGGCGGGGCTTCGGGACACGCCAGAGGGGGTCTGTCGGACCCCCGGTGAAACCGGCCTCCGGTGGCGGCACGAGCGGGGCCCGGCGCGGTGATCTCCTGGAATGCGACACCACACCCTGCTTCGAGAGGTATCCCATGGCCAAGCCCCTGATCGTCATCACCGGCGCCAGCTCCGGCATCGGCGCCGCCACCGCCCGCCTGTTCTCCGCGCAGGGACACCCGCTGCTGCTGCTCGCCCGCAGGCTCGAACGGCTGGACGAGCTCGCCCTGCCGCACACGCTGTGCCGCAAGGTCGACGTCACCGACCGCCACGCCGTCGAGGAGGCCGTGCGCGAGGCGGAGGAGCGGTTCGGCCCGGCCGACGCGATCATCAACAACGCCGGGGTCATGCTGCTGGGCCGCATCGCCGACCAGCCGGTCGACGAGTGGGACCGGATGATCGACCTCAACGTCAAGGGCGTGCTGTACGGCACCCGCGCGGTGCTGCCCGGCATGCTCGCCCGCGGCACCGGTACGGTCATCAACGTCAGCTCCGTCGCGGGCCGCAAGACCTTCCCCAACCACGCCGCCTACGTCGCTACCAAGTTCGCCGTGCACGCCCTGTCGGAGAACCTGCGCGAAGAGGTCGCCGCGAGCGGCGTCCGGGTGGTGACCATCGCCCCCGGTGCGGTGGAGACCGAACTGCTCTCGCACACCAGCGACGAGAAGATCAAGAGCGACTATCAGGCGTGGAAGGAGTCCGCGGGCGGTGCTCTGGATCCGCAGATCGTGGCCGAGGCCATTGCCTACGCCTACCGGCAGCCGCAGAACGTCACCATCCGCGAGATCGTCCTGGCCGCCACCGGCCAGGAGGCCTGACCCAGGCCAAACCGGACCGCCGGGGACGGGTGTGCTGCCCGTCTCAGCGCCGACCGCTGTACCGGCGGTCCGAGGCCGGATCCCTGCGCTGCCGCCGCCCGGGGCCGTGCGGCTCAGCTGGTCCTTGTGGCCACGTCGCGGTGGGCGAGGGCCTCTTCGGCGGTCACCGGCGTGAACGGTTCCAGGACGGTGACCTGGAAGCTCTTCAGGCGCAAGTAGCGCTCGCCGGTATCAGTGAGAGTCCAGTCGTGGCGGGTGCGAGCTGGGCGGCGAGCCATTCCTCGACGTCGGACTGGTATGCAGACTCGAAGTGCTCCCATTCGTCGTCGTTACTGACTTCGGTTCGTCAGGGTGATCTTTCCTGAAGTCCCTGATGAGCCTGGAGTGGTGGCCGTATCCCGTGGTGTGTGAGGTATGCGGATGGGGGCGGGATGACCGCTGCGGGACGTCGGCGCCGGGAGACGGTGCGGATTCAGGCGGCCGAGCTGTTCGAGCAGGAGGTCAAGCCACCGGAGGTGGCACGGCGGCTGCGGGTGAGCCGGAAGTCGTCCTACCAGTGGCACCGGATTTGGCGGGACGGCGGTGTGCATGCTCTGTCCTCCCGCGGCCCGAGTGGTTCGCGGTGCTCGGGTGCCACGAGGCTGATGCACCGGCTCGGCTTCAGCCCGCAGGTGCCGGCGCGGCGGGTGGCCGAGCGCGACGAGCAGGCCGTGACCGCGTGGAAGGAG
Organism: Streptomyces sp. NPDC002671; assembly: GCF_053592475.1. Classification (NCBI taxonomy): domain Bacteria; kingdom Bacillati; phylum Actinomycetota; class Actinomycetes; order Kitasatosporales; family Streptomycetaceae; genus Streptomyces; species Streptomyces sp. NPDC002671. The sequence goes on along the minus strand of NZ_JBSFVU010000015.1, from coordinate 2,033 downwards.
GCGACCTGGGCCGAGGTAAAAGAGCCCGGGCGGCGTGCGGAGGCTACGTCTGCTTTGAGCACGAGGCAGGCTTCACGCGACGGCCGCCCAAAGGACGCACCTGGAGCCGGCGGGGCCGTACCCCGCAGGTGACGGTGAGCGGCAGGCGCTCGGGGCGGCTGTCGGTGGCCGTACTGATCGCCATGCGGCCCGGCTCCCGCACCCGGCTGTGCCACCGCCTGCGCATCCACCCCGCTGGCAAAGGCAAGCGCCGCAGCATGGGCGAACGCGACTTCATCGCACTGGTCGACGGCACCCACCAGCTCCTCAAGGCACCGATTGTGCTGGTCTGGGACCGGCTCAACAACCATGTCTCCCACGTCATGCGTGAGTTGATCGCCGAGCGTGAATGGCTGATGGTGTTCCTGCTGCCCGCGTACTCGCCGGACCTGAACCCGGTCGAGGGTGTGTGGGCTCACGTCAGACGCAGCCTGGCCAAACTCGCAGTGGTCGCCCTCGACCGGCTCGAAGCTCTCGTACGCAACCGGCTCAAACGCCTCCAGTACCGGCCCGACACCCTCGACGGCTTCATAGTCGGCACCGGCCTGCCCCTCGACGAGTTGGTTTCACGTTGACGAGCCAAAGTCGGTAGCTCTCTCAGCCGGCTTTGTAGGCATCGTGGTGGGCGAGTGCTTCCTGGGCTGTGGCCGGGGTGAACGGGTCGAGGATGGTGACGGCGAAGCGCCGCAGGCGCAGGTAGCGTTCGCCGGTTTCGGCGAGGGTCCAGTGGTGGCGGGTACGCGCGGTCATGGGCTGGCCTTCGCGCGTGATGCCCTCCCAGGCGAATTCGACCGAGAGATCGTGGGTGTCGCCTGCTCCGGGGGTGGTGGTGAGGTTGGCGAGGTGGTGGGTGCTGATGTCGACCAGGCCGGCGGTGTCCGTGTACCAGGCGGCGATCTGGTCGAAGGTGTGCAGGACGCGGCCGTCGGTGAGTGTCATGGTGACGTCGGCATCAAGCAGTTCGCGCAGCGGCTCGGCGTCGTCGCCGGGCTGCTCCAGGAGCGAGAGCCAGTAGTGAACGAAGGCAAGCACCCGGTTCTCGGCGTAGGCAGCGACGAACGGCGTCTGCTGGTAGGTGAGGAGGTGCTCGCCCATGGTGCTGATCCGGGGCAGGCGCTCGCTGGGGTCTTGGAAGAGTTCGAGGTCGTAGCGCAGGTGTGCGGCGCCGGTCATGGCCGGGCCGACGGTTTCGAAGTCGTGGGTGACCACCGCCCGCGCGGTGTCCGCACCGGTGTGCTCGATGGCGAGGGTGCGCAGGTGATGGGCGTTGTTCTGTCCGGCGGGGAGGGCGGAGACGCTGTCGAGGTAAGCCTGGCGGCCATGGACGCTGGGCATGTTGCTCTCGGGCGGGCGGTGCATGGTGAAGTCGTCGGTGACGAGTTCACCCTGGAGGTCGAGGTTCATTCGCGGGGCCTCGTAGCCGCAGTACCAGCGGTGCACCACGGTCAGGACCCGGTGCTCATAGGAGCTCGCGGCAAGGGTGGCGCGCAGGCGGTCGAGGTCGGTGGTGGTGTTCTCGGACATGGGCGGTCCTCTTCTGTGGCGGTGGTGGGGTGGGGAGGGCGTTGGATCAGTGGACCCAGCCGCCGGTGAGGGCGAGGACGGCGGAGCCGTCACCATCCGTGAGCTTCACGGCGGTGAAAGCGCGTGCGGCGTCCGAGGTCTGCACCCGGAAGGCGGGCCGCTCGGCAGCGAGCAGCTCGACCATCTGTGCCGCCACGTCCTGCGGCGCCTGCGCGCCGGCGAAGGCGCTGCGGGTGCAGTCCAGATAGGCGGACAGGGCCGGCGCGTACGGCCCGGCCTGTTCCAGTGCGTTGTCGGCGAGGCGCACGTTGCTGACGAACTCGCTGGCCACCGCACCCGGCTCGACCACGCTGACGTACACGCCGACCGTGGCCACGACCGGCGCGAGGGACTCCATGAAGCCCTCGACCGCGAACTTGGCGGCGCAGTACGCCTCGTTGAAGGGCTGGCCGATCACTCCGCCGACGCTG